>CAMOLN010000001.1 GCA_946618745.1 uncultured Alphaproteobacteria bacterium
ATAAAGCGTAGGTAGAAAAACGGAAACCCTTTTCCGGCTCAAACTTGTCAACCGCATAAAGCAAGCCTAAATTGCCTTCGGAGATAAGCTCTTGCATCGGCAAGCCATAACCTTTATAAGCAGAAGCTAATTTGATTACCAAACGCAAGTGCGAGGTTATCAATTTATAAGCCAACTTTTTATCTTTGGTTTGTTGGTATTTTTGCGCTATGGCATATTCTTCATCCAAGTCTAAAATCGGAAAATTGTTAATACTGCGTATGTAACGCGCCATATTTACTTCGGCCGAAAAATCTATGCCGGAAAGTGCGGTTTCTTTATCCATCTGCTACACTCCATTAATGAAAAACCATGAACTTTGTATAAATAGTCCTTGAGTTCGATTTGAGGAAGTGCCAGGGTGCTAAAAAAATGCAACCACCGCTTAATTATTAGGATTAAACAATAAAAATCAATGCTAAATTTTGGAAGTTTGAGTTAGAAAAAATCGAAAGATGAATTATTCACCGATTGCGCTACCGAACGGCAAATCCAATCCGCGTCCCTTTTCAATCATATTCATACGAATGAACCCCATTTCACCGTTATCAATCAGCACCCTGGCCCAAACATTATCAGGAGTAATACCGGTGAGGCGAACCGTCATTTTTTCAGGGGCATTTTTTAAGACATCAAATTTGTCAGACGGACCATACATAATTGCAGCGGCATGTTTAAGATGGTATAATTTGGAAGAATCTTTTTTATCAACCGGAATATTAATAACTTTGCCGACAATAAGGTCATCTGTTGCCTTATTGCCGTGCCCCATATTGACATTTTGATAATAATTTATTTCCGAAGATGAGGAAAATAGGCCGGTTAAATTAACGAAAGATAATATCAAAAATAAGCAAAGAATAAACGGAAATACCAACTGCACCAAACGTAATTTGGTGATATTCCAAGCACGCGGCCGAGGTGAATTTATACCCAATGATGCGATATAATCTCGCACAATTTTTTGCTCATCGGAATTGAGATAATCACAAGCAATCAAACCACACTTAACGGCTTTTTCAAATTGTCCGGCTTGTTCGTGTGCTAACATATTAGTCAGCAATAGGCGAAGACTGTCTGATGAACTTATCGGATGAATAAAATTGCCGATAATGTTACGCAGATTGGCAAAGAAAGCTTTATAGTGCCACCAGCCCAAACACCAATTAGTAAGTGCATTTTTACAACTTAAATTAAGTGATGTTTGATAAGATGCGGCTTGATAATTTTGATAAATGCGATTGGTTATAAAATTGGCGCGGATAACTTTTTGATGCAAGGCTCGTAAGTTTACATCTTCTTTACCGTCTTTGATAATAGCGAGATTGGTAGTAGTCGGATAATTATCGGGAGTGCAACATAGAGATAGTATATCATATTGCCGACGTAATTTGCTATCACTAAGAACTTTATAAGCGTCGGAAAGTTTACGAAAAACTTCGGTTGCTTCAGCAGACGAATTAGAATCGGGATGCCATAATTTAGCCTGATTATGATAAGCATTTTTGAGCTCTTCATCACTATATGAAGAGGTAATTCCCAATATTTGATAATAGCCTAATGCATCTTTCATTTAGATATAAATCCCCTGCCCTTTGGGTGTATCCTCGTAAAAATTAATAAAATTATCACGACGATTGATTTTTATGTTGCCTTTATAGTCGAGATTATAAAGTGAATTCTTAAATAAATTGATAATTTGCGAACAAAAATCATCATCCGGCATTTCGGTTGTGCGAATTATTAAATCAAGATTACGCTCGCCGGCTCGAACAAAACCATCAAACTGAAAACCTCCTAATTTGGAAAATTGAGTTTCAACCACAAAACGCGTGCCCGGTGAAGATTTTTCTTTTTCATTATGTTTGTCTTGATCTTTCTTAAGAGCAATTTTCAGTGGGGTAAAATTGTTTTCGGCATAAACCGGAATTTCCACTATTCGCCATAAAGGAGTATCTTTAACAGCTGAAGCCACAAAATTATTAAGTTCGCTGATCACATTGCGGTCAGATAAAGCAGAAATCTGCTCAATATTGTCATGTCCTAACCAAATGGAAGCGTCTTTGTGCAAAGCAGCTTGGTAAAAATTAACCATGTTAGGCAAAATATTGCGATTATAGGCCGGTAATTTATCAGCTAAAATATTAATAAGCGGAGAAGTTGCCGATTGTGAAATTGAAGAAGGATTTTTAATTATAGTTGCTAAAATTTGCGAATCCTGGCGCAAGCTTTGCGTGATGTCGGTTTGCGTCTCCCCGAATAAATCTAAAAGACGTCCTAATATTTCTTCCGGTGGATTGGATTTTGATGATATTATATCGGTAACAGTATAAGTTATATGTTCGTGAGGTTGAAGTTTGAGTGATGAATTAAAGAAACTTTCGCCAAAATCAGTATTAAAAAACGTCGTTTGATTGATTTGGCGAGTAATCTCACTATTAAAACTGCGTCCGATTAAATCGGTGATATTTTGCTGTAAGCGATTTTGTAAGGAGATAATGTCTTCCTTAGCCGAAGCCACGGAAATTTGCTGTAAAGTATCGTTTAAGGGACGAAGCAAATCTTCGGTATTCGGAATTTCTTTACCTACAGAAGAAAAAGATATTTGCAAACGAGGCAAATTGTTTATAATTTGTTTTTGAATAACCTTTGGAGTTTGCAACTCGTTGAGCTTTTGTGAGATAAACTCGTCAAGTTTAAGCGGTTCAGGTCTTATCGGTTCAAGCTGTTTGCTCGGATTTATTTCAATATTAAGTGCCGAGGAGGTTTTGGTTGTTTGAACATCAGGCTGAAAATCGGTTGTTGCAGGAGATGACGGGGAATAATTATTCGGCAAAATTTGCAGGCGATTTCCCGAACTTATTTTTACCGGTAATTCAATAATCTGATTAGCCGAAGGTTGAGGTAATGTCCCCTCAATTTCAACATTAAAAACCTGATTATTAATCTCCAGACTGGTAAGAACTGCTGAATCTGAAAAAGCAATTTTAAGCGAAGCCTTGGCTCCGTTTTGCAAAACCGCTAACATGTCCGACGGAACATTATGCAGGCGCAACATTTCGCTATTGCCGAGATTGAGATTGTTAACAATATTACCGATAGTTGGTGTCTCCATTTATTTCAATATCTCCTTGGCTATAGCTATTACATCTAAAGAAGCTTCGGATTGAGGATACCGTGTAATAACGGTGGTTTGATTACGGATTGCATCGCGAACTCTGGTATCATTGCGAATAATGCCTAAAAGAGGCGGAACTTCTTCCAAAAAACGTCCACAAGCTGTTGCTAATTCAGCATAAGCCCGTTGACCTTTGACACAATTATCAACCTGATTAATAACAATACCGATACGCTTTTGCGGGTATTTATGATAAAGCTCGGCAATGTTTTGGTAGCATTCGGTCAATGAGGCTACATTATCATTGCAAACCATTACGATAAATTTAGACATACCGGTCAATACTCTGGCGGCATCACTCTGATTGGAATCTATGTCCAAAACAACTCTGTCATAATCTTGAGATATGATATTAAGATCATCACCGAAAATTTGCAATCCCCCTAAAGACATAGTTGATAGGCCTGAAGATGTCGGATTACTTAATATCATATCAAATTTTCCCTTGGGATAAGACATAATAATTTGATTAAGGCAATCACCTGAATATATAACCTTGTCTAAATCTCGCTCAGTGATTATGCCTAATTGTTTTTTTATATTATTGAGACCTACGGATCCATCAAATAACAAAACTCTTTGTTTCATAGAAGCTAATACTTGAGCAACCGCTATCGATAACCAAGTTTTGCCGCTACCATGATGACCGGAAACAAAAGCTATCATATTTTCGCCCTTATAATAAGATGAGGGGAGGCGAAAATTGAAATTGTTATTAATATCGTTTTCCATAACGGTTATATCTGTCCTACGGTTTTGATTTTGGCTTTAGGATGAATTTCATTTTGTGACATTACAACACTCATCGGGCGAAAACGTTCAATTATTGAGCGAACAAAAGGTCTTATGGAAGGGCTGGTTAAGAGCACGGGATTTTCACCTTTTGCCGCCAGATCTTCGGTTATGGTGCGAACTTTGGAAATAAATGACTGTAATTGGCTCGGAGCCATGGCCAACTGTTTGTCATCTCCGTCACCAACAATACTTTGTGAGAAATTTTGCTCCCATTCAGGAGATAACGGCACTAATGAAATAACTCCGAATTCATTGGCGTAAGCATTAGATAGTTGGCGAGATAATCTGGAACGAACGTGCTCGGTAATCAACATCAAGCTATGTGTTGAAGCCACACCTTCGGATATCCCCTCTAAAATAGTCGGTAAATCGCGAATCGAAACACGTTCCTGTAACAAATTTTTTAAAATACGCTGAACTGCAGCCAAACTAATTTTATTAGGAATAAGATCTTTAACCAATTTTTGATGTTCTTTATCCAATTCATCAAGTAATTTTTGAGTTTCGGCATAGGACAGCAATTCAGGCATATTTTCCTTGACTAATTCGGTGATATGGGTGGTTACAACCGTTGCGGGATCAACCACCGTATAGCCGCGAAACATCGCCTCCTCGCGGTAAGACGGATCTATCCACATAGCCTGCAAACCAAATGTGGGTTCTTGAGTTGCTTCTCCCGGTAAATTAATCGTTTCCCCTCGCGGATCCATAACTAATAATTGAGTCGGACGCAAATTTCCATGCCCGCAACGAACTTCCTTGATATATATACTATAATCATTAGCTTCAAGCTGCATATTATCCTGAATACGTATTGACGGCATCACGAAACCCAATTCGGCAGCCAGAGCTCGACGCAAGGCTTTGATTTGATCGGTAATTTTGCGATTGGAATCGTCATTAATTAAAGGTAACAGACCATAACCTACTTCAAGCCTGATGGCGTCAACTTTCAAGACATTGGAAATCGGCTCTTCGGCGGTCTTGGCTGCGCCTGTTTGTTGTTCTTGTTCAGTAGCCGCTTGCTCGAGAGCTTTTTCAGCTAAATGTTGTTTATTAAGGTAGTAAGCAGTTGTTCCGGTTAAAGCTGCCAAAATAAAAAACGGAATCATCGGAATTCCTGGCAAGAAACCTAAAGCTACCGCTAATCCGGCACTCATTCCCAAAGCTTTGGGATAATTAGCTACTTGTTCAAATAACACCTTATCGGTTGATTCAGTCATACCGGCTTTGGAGACCAGAATACCGGCGGCAACAGATACAATCAAGGCTGGGATTTGTGATACCAAGCCGTCACCGACCGTTAATCTGGTATAAGTTTCTCCGGCTTGGGAAAAACTCATGTCATTTTGCACCATTCCGATGATTATACCGGCAATAATATTGATAAAAGTTATGAGTAAACCGGCAATGGCGTCGCCGCGCACGAATTTCGAAGCACCATCCATAGCTCCGTAGAAAGAACTTTCTTTAGATAAATCATCGCGACGTTTACGTGCTTCATCCTCATTAATTAAACCTGAAGATAAGTCGGCATCAATCGCCATTTGTTTTCCGGGCATGGCATCCAATGCAAAACGAGCTGCAACTTCGGCAATACGTCCGGAACCTTTGGTTACGACAATAAAGTTTACCAAAACCAAAATAGCAAATACGATTACACCGATGACAAAATTGTTCCCCATGATGAAACCGCCGAAAGCCTTAATGACCTCACCGGCTGCATCAGGTCCCAACGAACCTCGAGATAAAATCAAACGAGTTGAAGCTAAGTTGAGAGCCAAACGATAGATGGTAACAATAAGTAATACTAACGGAAATGCACTGAATTCAATGGGTTTCTCGATAAATATGGCCATCATTAAAACAATACATGACATAGTTATGGACAAAGCCAAAGATATATCCAATAACCATACCGGCATAGGCATTATCAAGACAACCAAAATTAAAATAATGCCTAAAGCAAACATAATATCGCCGCGCTTGGCCGAACTTACCAAAGTGTCTTTGAAATTGCCGGGAAAAATTTTACGCGCTGCTTTTGCCATAACTTATCCTTGTGCCGAAGGAGGAATATTATAACCATCCTCTTGATATTGTTTTAATTTGTTACGCAAAGTGCGAATTGATATACCTAATAAAGTGGCGGCAGTTGTTCGATTCCATGCGGTACTTTCCAAAGTATCTAAAATCAGTTTACGTTCTACCGAAGCAACAGTTTGTCCGACTTGGGAAATATTTTCACTATCCGTTGATGTTGATTTTTTTACCGCTGCCGGATTTTGCAAGATTATAGCGTTTTCATCAATTTCATCACCGGTAGCCAACAACACGGCTCGGTGCATAGTATTTTCCAATTCACGAACATTACCCGGCCATAAATATTCAAGTAAAACTTTAACGGCAGGTGCTGACAAATCACGCATCGGTACTTCGTTAAGCTCGGAATATTTTTTAATAAAGTGTTTGGCTAAGACAATAATATCATCGGGGCGATCTTTAAGGTCGGGAATATTGAGATTAATAACGTTAAGACGATAATATAAATCTTGGCGGAATGTGCCGTTTTGCACACATTCTTCCAAATTACGGTTGGAGGTTGCTATGATGCGAGTATCAACTTTTATGGGAGCCTTACCGCCTAAACGATCAATTTCTTTTTCTTGTATGGCGCGTAATAATTTAGCTTGCAGAGAAATATCCATTTCCGAAATTTCATCAAGCAATAATGTTCCGCCGGAAGCCTCTTCAAATTTACCGATACGACGTGCGACTGCTCCGGTAAAAGCTCCTTTCTCATAACCGAAAAGTTCGGATTCAAGCAGAGCTTCGGGAATAGCGGCGCAATTTACCGCAACAAACTGTCGTGAAGCACGTTTGGAATTGTCATGTATAAAACGGGAAAATATTTCTTTACCGGTTCCTGAAGATCCGGTCAATAAAATACTGGCATCGGACGGAGCTATTTGTTTGGCCATTTTAAGCAAGGCTTCGGTTTTTTTATCACCGTAAATTAAGGCATGATTTTCTCTGGTAGCAGCAGCCAATACAGCACCGATTAAGTCCGGATCGGGAGGCAGAGGGATATATTCCTTCGCTCCGGCTTTAATAGCTTTTACCGCTAATGAAGTGTCGTTGGCAACACCGCATGCAACCACTGCAACGTTTATACGTTCACTACTTAAAGAAGATATTAGTTTATGAACATCTAACGTTACATCAATCATTATCAATTCGATAGTTTTGCCGGAACGCATAATGGTGAGAGCTTTATCCACCGAATCGGCCAAAGTAACCTGACCGCCTTTAGATATGGCAATCTTGCTGGCCGCCCCTATTTGTCCGTTTAATGCTCCGACAATTAACAACTCCATTATCAAAATCCTTATTTGTTGACTGATTTTACAATCTCGGTCATGGTAATTCCCAATTTGTCGTCAACCACAACGACCTCACCACGAGCCACTAAAGAATTATTGACATAGATATCAACTGCTTCACCAACTTTACGGTCAAGCTCAATGATAGCGCCTTTATTCAGTTTCATCAACTGGCTCACTTTCATATTGGTTTTACCCAAAACGGCTGAAACCTTTACCGGAATATTGTAAACAGCTTCCAAATCGGAAGTTGATGTGGGGATATCAAAATCGTCCACACCTGTTTCTTTGCGAAGTATCGGCTCATCATCCATTGATGATGTTTCGCTTAATTCATCTAAATCCAACTGATTATCCATTTTCCCTCTCTTGTTGGTTGTTAGTTAACAAATTTTCTAATTTTTCCAATAATTTATCGGTATTTCGCTCAACAAAACCGTCAGCCCATTCAATTCGACAATCGGAAAAACCTAAATTCTCATCTTTGTGGACCGATATTTTTCCTTCAAAATCATTATGCGCCGCAGCTCTTTCTATCAAAGGAGCAGCTTGTTGAACTGCCTCGGGATTAAAGAAAAAAGCCAAAGATTTTTGTGAACCGAGATAAGCAAAATTATCGTCTAAAAATTGCTTTATCTCGGCAATACCATCAATCTTTTCCAAAGCAGGCAACAATTTACGCAAAGATGCCGCAATAAATCGAAGATTATTTAGTTCTTGTTCCTCATTTTGCTTTTCTTGGTCGGCAAAAATTAATGATAATTGATTTTTAATTTCTTCTAATAATATGTTCTTGCGAGCTTCTTCGCTTTCCTGAGCACTCAAAAGCCCTTGAGAATAGCCCTCTTCTTTGGCTTTGGCGGCCGCATTATCAACATCCTCTTGAGTAAATACAGGCTCGGCCGGTTCATTGTCATAAGTTTCTTCTTCCGCATCGATATCCGGCTCCGGTTCTGCTTGTTCAGAAACAACCGTATCATCTTCAATTACCTCAGCGGGAGCGGTAACTTCCTCTTCCGCAACTGAAGCAGCGACGTCATCAGGCAAAGCTTTCTTGGCTTCATCCTCAACCACAAAATTATCAAAAAGATATTTTCGATACTCCGCCACTTTACCTATGCCTCTGACTAATATACAAGTTCGTCACTATCTTTGCCTTCAGATACCACTATTTCACCATTGTTTGCCAAATCTTTAGCTGTAGAAACAATGTACTGTTGAGCTTCTTCAACATCACGCATACGCACAGGCCCCATAGCATCCATATCTTCTTTGATAATTTTGCCGGCACGCGTTGACATATTGTTGAAAAACAGTTCCTTCAAAGTCTCCGAAGCACCCTTCAAGGCAATAGCCAACTTATCTTTATCAACACTACGCAACAAGACTTGAATACCTTGAGAATCAATACGATTGAGATCTTCAAAGGTAAACATCAAAGCCTTAACACGTTCAGCACTTTCACGATTACGTTCTTCCAAAGCTTCCATAAATCGCCCTTCGGTATTGCGATCAAGCGAGTTGAAAATGTCAGCTATTAATTCGTGAGCATCACGGCGGGTTGATTTGGACAAAGTGCTCATAAATTCTTTACGCAAAGTGGTTTCAAGGCTATCCATAACATCTTTTTGCACCGCATCCATTCGCAACATACGCATAACAATTTCCATCGCAAAATTTTCAGGAAACAATGCAATAACTTTAGCCGCGTGTTCAGCTTTAATTTTGGAAAGAATGACCGCAATAGTTTGAGGATATTCATTCTTGAGATAGTTAGCTAAAACATGCTCATTGACATTGCCCAATTTATCCCACATGGTGCGCCCCGCAGGTCCGCGAATTTCTTCCATGATAGCATTGACCTTATCTTTATCCAATGTTTTGGCAAGCAGGCGTTCGGTACTTTCGTAAGTTCCGACCAAACCGCCGGTGGTATTAAGTTTTTCATTAAATTCGACTATCAGTTGTTCAATAACATTGGAATTAACCTTACCCAACGACACCATTATTACGGAAAGCTCTTTAATCTCTTCTTCATCCATCAACGAAAACAAAGTTGATGATCTTTCCTCATCAAGCGCCATAACCAAAATAGCAGCTTTTTGCTGACCGGAAAGAAGATTATAATCATCAATAACATTTTGCTTCATGAGCTAATTCCCTAATTATCATTATTATATAACCACGAACGAATAACATTGACTGCCGCAGCAGGATTTTTTTCTACGGTATTGTTGAGTTTTTTCAACGAAGATACTTTAATACGTCCGTCAACTTTATTCATATTAACCAATTCTTCGGCTGTTTCGTCAAAGTTATCACTCAAGAAATTGTTTAAGAGCAAAGAATCTTCATTATCGCCGGAAGATATGAGCTTTTCAGCATTGTTATTGGAAGACACCTCAAAAGCATTATTGATAAGAGGACGAATAACCAACAAAATAACCAAAATAGCAACTATTGCCACACCTAAACCTTCAGCTATACGCATCAATTCAGCTTTAGTAAAGCCGAGATATAACATTTCTCCTTTTTCGGCTGTTGGTGCTCCCAAAGAAGCAAAGCGCAGATTTTCAACTTCAACCATATCACCACGATTAGCATCATAACCGACCGCAGATTTTACCAAAGCAACGATTTGTTCCATTTCCTCATCAGAACGTTTGCGATATACTTCTTTGCCTTCTTCATCATTCTCATAAACTCCGTCAACCAATACCGCCGCAGTTAAACGACGAATAGTTCCGGTGTTTTTTACTTTGTTGCGAATTACTTTGGATATTTCATAATTGATGGTTTCCTCTATTTTGGATGAAGAGTCGCGCACACCTTCCGAGCTGAGCTGACCGTCTCCGTTGGGAATATTTTGTGCTACGGTAACAGTTCCATCATTGGAAGTTGAAACACCTTGTTCGGAAATGGTGGCGGTAGACCGAATCACCTGACTGTCAGGATCATAAATTTCTTCATTGGTAACAACTTCATCAAAATCCATTTCGATATTAACTTGAGCCTGAACCTTGCCGGCACCTAAAGTTTTTTCTAAAAGCTGTTGAATCTTTTGTGCCATTTTACGCTCTAAATCAACACGCATTCTGTCTTTGTTGGCATTTTTAACAATATCGTTTTGCTCCTCGCTGAATTCGGTCAGCAAATTACCGTTTGAATCAACGATTGCGACATTTTTAACATCCAACTTAGGAACTGCGGCTGCAACAATTTTTTGAATAGATTGGATATTCTGCAAACTCAAAGTGCCTTCTTTAGTTTTTACTACAACTGAAGCACTGGGGGTTTGTTCTTCACGTGAGAATAATTCTCTTTTAGGCATAACCAGATGAACCCGAGCCGAACGGATATTATCAACCGAACGAATCGTGCGAGCCAACTCACCTTCCAAGGCACGCAATAAATTTACATTTTGCACAAAATTGGTGGCCCCTAAAGTATCCGATTTATCAAAAACCTCATAACCGACATTAGAGCCTTTGGAATAAATCGCAATATCAGCCGTTTCTACCCGCATTTTGTTAACTTCATCAGTCGGAACCAAAACTTCAGTGCCGTTTTTAGTCAACTGATACTTAACATTAAAACCATCAAGGCGGGCGGTAATTTGCTTTGCATCTTCCATATCCAGATCAGTATAAAGAACCGCATATTCCTTTGATCCGATTTGCACAACTACGTAAGCAAAAAAACTGATTAAAAAAATCATTATCGCCGCAATTGATGCAATTTTTGACGGCGACATATTTTTAATTGATTGCAATATATTATTATTCATAGATTCCCCAATCTATTTATCATAAAACTATTCGGCGAACTGTTTGAACAGCACGACCGTTTTCCCCTTATTTTTATTTCTACCCCATATTTTTTTGATAGTTAACCATTTCCTTTGAGATATTAACAACCAACAAAAAAAAGCTCCCCATCGTAGAGGAGCTTTTTTGATGTTATGTTTTTTATTTAGAACTTATACTGAACATTCAAGCCATACATATTGGAGTGGCTGGAATATTCGGCGTCAACACTGAAATCATTATGAGTGCGACCTTTGTTCATAAACAAGTGGGCATAGCCGAAATCAACCTGCCAATTATCGGTCTCATAACTTAAACCGGCGGTTGCCCAAGTGCGATTAACATCGGGAATACGATTGGAGCGATGAGCTGCACTTCTGACCGGTGATTGGTCATAGGCGGCACCGAAACGCAAGGTCCAACGATCAGTTAAGTAAATGTCGGCACCGAGTGAATAAGTCCACGAATCGCGATATTGATAGTTGTGTTCTTGTATAGAAGCAGGAAAACTGGGGGCAACCATAGTGAATTTTTTAAATACGCTCCAGTTGGTCCATTTAGCCGAAGCCGACAGGCCTAACTTATCATTAAGTTTGTGATAGCCGGAAATAATGATACTGGAAGGCAAATCCGGTGAAGCGCGACCATCATCAAATACACCAACAACAGTGTTTGTATAATCTCCCTTGACAGTCTGTTTACTCTTCATACGATAGCTGATACCGATACGGGTATCGGGAGTAAATTCATACATTGCACCAAAATTGCCGGTCCAAGTCCAGCCATCTAAGTCATAATCAGCAGTTCCGATTGTTCCCATTCCAGGAACATTAACATTACCGGTCATATTACCATGAATATAACGATAAATAACCGTGGCGCCTAATGACAATTTATCGGTTACCTTATAAGCGGCGGCTAAAGCGGTATCCATAACCTCCAACTCAGAAACCCTGGTTCCACCTGCTCCTACAGGAAAATTTGGAGCTTGTCCGATAAAGCTATCAGTCTTGTGCTTGGTTGACAAGCCGAACGGGACATAAAAACCGGCACCCAAGAATAATTTGTCATTAACATTCCATTGACCGAAAGCTGACGGCAAAGGCACGCCATAGTGCATTTTGGTGCCATTTCCGTTATCATCTTTAATTACCGAATATTCTTCTACTTCGACCATACCTACCGACATACCGGAACGTTTGACCAAAGTCATACCGGCGGGGTTGTTGGCAAGGGCGGAATAATCATCACCCATAATACCGGTGCCGGCCCAAGCACGACCAAGACCGGTGATGGAATATTCGTTGAGTTGATAACCGGCGGCATGAGCATTACCGGCCAATCCGAGCGCTAAAAGAGACGCGCCAAATATAAGTTTTTTCATAATATTTTTCCCTTTATTGGTTACAGAATAAAAAATTCTGTTGCATTTTATAGCAAAAAGAAGTTAGATGTGTAAAGTAGGCACCGCAAGGTGCGACAGTTTCTATTGAGTAACCAATGCCTGTTTTTGGGAACGAAAAGGAGATTTGATAATGATTGACGATGTGCAAAAATACTTGGCAGAAATGACCGTAAAATTAATCGGCGATCGCTGGAAAATGCAGATTATTCAGAGTTTGATGGAAGGCACCAAGCGTTTCGGCGAATTAAAAAAGTCATTGGGTGATATTACCCAAAAGGTTTTAACTTCCAATTTGCGTGTTTTAGAAGAAAAGGGTTTAGTTATTCGCAAGGTTTATGCGCAAATTCCGCCTAAAGTTGAGTATACTCTCACCACTATCGGTTTTGCCCTGAAACCGGTTATAGAATCGATGATTGAGTGGGGTGCCGAATATCGCGAAAATATGATGTTGGGAATTGAAACATTAGGTTAGTTTGACTCCTTGAATAAAAAAAGCCCGTATCACACGGGCTTTTTTATTGCTTATTTTTGAATTATTTAGCTTGAGCTTTGCGTAATTTTTCTTTCAAATCACTAATCAAAGCATCCAATCCACCGGGATTGTTTTTGATAAAAGCGGTGTATTCACTGCGGGAGGCTTGAGCCAAGCTTACGCCTTCAATTACAATATCTACAATTTTGTAAGTTCCGTTCTTTTCTCTGACGCGCCACAAAACTTTGGCCGGCTCGCCTTGATCCATCGGAACAACGGTATTTACAAAAACCTGACCTTTGGAAGTTGAAGGAGTGGTGCCCTTAAATACAAAGTTTTTACCCTCAAATTCGTTAAAACGCTTTGACCAAGTTAAAATATTCAAGTCACGATAAGTGGTGATAAATTGGTCACGTTGCTGAGGAGTAGCCGTTTTCCAGTTACGCCCCAAAACAAACTGACCGATAAAATCCAAATCCAAAGCTCCATCAAGCAATTTATGAAAACGTTTATCTTTTTCGGCTTGAGGAATATCGGCATTGATAATTTGTTCAACACCCTCGGCCGTGGTATCTTTAATAAATTTTTCAGCCGCAACGGAATCCATATCGGCATAAGCCTTTATGCAAAAAATTCCGGCTAAAGCAAAGATTGAAACTGCTAAAAATTTTTTCATAGTTCGGTTCCTTATAAAGTTAGTTCAAATTATTCATCCATATCTTCGTCAAAGTCAAAATCAAAATGGGCGACTTCATCCTGTTCGTTTGCAAAACGACAACCGAGTTTGCGTTGATTTTGTAAATATGCGGAACGAAGAGTAGCATACAAATCAACCGAATCCTCCTTGAATCCGGCATATAAATCCATCAGACTATTGATTTTATCGGTATATTTGACCGCGGCAAAACCATAGGTAGCTTTGTCATGAATATTAGCATCATGGCGAGTTGCCCAATATACCGGATCAAAAGCCGTATCGGCAACCATACCGGTAAACGAGCGGACATTTCCCGGTCCGACAAAAGGCACTACCATATAAGGACCATCGGCAACACACCAGCTGGCTAAAGTTGTATTCATATTGGTGCGTTCAAGCCCCATACCCCAACCGGTTGCCACATCGAAAAGTCCGCCTAAACCTAAAGTTGAATTAACGGCAAAACGAGCAACACTGATACCGGTTTCTTTAGGTTTGAGTTGCAACAAATAGTTGGCGGCGGTAATCGGCTCTTCAATATTAGCAACAAAATTCGACACCCGATCACGGATGGTCGGGGTGGTTATTTTGCGATAACCGCGGGCAATCGGAAAATAAATATTTTCATAAACCGCATCATTAAAGGCAAATATCTTGCGGTTGACATTTTCATAAGGATCGGCATTGGCATCAGAGCGATGAATATTGGTAGCACAAGCCCCCAACAATAAAGCCGTTCCCAACACCATTATTTTGATATTATTATGCAATTTTTATCTCCAATATATATTTTTGCGGTGAATTTAACATTTTTCTTTCCAAAAATCAAGTAATACTATTTAATAATCAGCACTTTTTATTTTGTTACAAACATGAAAAAAATTGTGTTTTGCTTTTTGAAATAAATTTGCATAGTATCGCTTCGAAATTGGAATTTTATCAATTGTTTAAGGAAAATGCTATGTTAAATAAACCAGCGAAAGCAATCCCATTGTTTGATTGCAAAACAACTCAAGAAGTTATCGGTCAACAAAAGTTTTTAGACGCTTTTAAGACTATTTTAGATCACGGCGGATATTGTCAAGGTCCTGAAACCAAGCAGTTGGACAGCGCTTTGGCAAATTATTCCAATGTTAAATATTGCTCGACCTGCGGGTCCGGCACTGATGCATTGACTTTGGCTCTGATGGCTTGGGGTTTAAAGTCGGGTGATGCCGTGTTCGTATCATCATTTACCTTTGTGGCTTCGGCAGAATGTGTTGCCATTACCGGTGCAACTCCGGTATTTATTGATTCTGATCCTAACACCTATAATATGGATGTTAATGATTTGGAAAAAGCCATAAACGAAGTTATCCGCGAAGGCAAATTGGCTCCAAAGGCTATTATTGCGGTTGATATTTTCGGTTCACCTTGCGATTATGACGCAATTTATACAATAGCCAATAAATACAACTTAAAAGTTTTGTCCGATGCCTGCCAGTCGTATGGTTCGGTTTATCATGGCAAAAAGGCCGGCGCAATTGCCGACATGACCGCAACATCGTTCTATCCGACCAAACCGTTGGGCGGATACGGCGACGGCGGTGCAGTTTTTTGCAATAATGAAATTTGGAATTCTTTGGTTCAGTCTTGTCGGGTTCACGGAATGAGTCCGGAAGATCATTATGATAATGTTCGTTTGGGCATGACCGGTAGAATGAACTCGTTTCAAGGAGCGGTTTTGTTGCAAAAACTGACGGTATTTGATCAAGAATTAGAGTCGCGTTATAAAGTGGCTCAACGTTATGACAACGAGTTGGACAGTTACTACGGCAAGCAAAAGATTTTGCCTGATTGCCGTTCGGCTTATGCACTTTATACCATAAATTGTGAGAATCGCGATGAGCTGATGTCTTATTTGAAAGAACGCGGAATTCCCTGCGGCGCATATTATCCGCGTCCGGTTCACACCCAAACGGCTTATGCACAATGGGCGACACGCAAGTTGCCGGTTTGTGAAAAGCTGTCAAAAACAGTTTTGAGCTTGCCGATGACACCTTATTTGGATAAAGAACAAATGGATTACATTATCGGTGTAATGAACGAATTTGCCGCATTAAAAAAAAATAAGGTAGCGTAAAAAATAACGTAAAAACAAAGAACAACCCTTTTGGTGAAAAAAGGGTTGTTTTTTGCTTTAAAATGTGGTATTATATATATTGTAGTTGATATATAAGGCTTTTAACTATTTGTTAACCTTTATATGCTACGTTTTAGGAAGCGACTCGGAGTATACAGAGTCGGTAAGTATAACCAATTTTTGAGGAGAAAGAAAATGACTCAATCTATTACTTTAACAGCAAGTATGCGTTCAAATCTTGCTTCATTAAAATCAATTCAAGGCCAAATGGATACTACTCAAACCAGATTGTCAACCGGCAAGAAGGTTAATTCGGCTATTGATAATGCTTCTTCTTACTATCAATCTCGTGCTTTGACCAACCGCGCTTCCGATTTGGACAGCTTGTTGGACAGCATGGGTCAAGGTATTCAAACCATTCAGGCTGCTAACGAAGGTATTGAATCAATCACTGCTTTTATTGAGCAAGCTAAATCAGTTGCTAACTCGGCTTTTGCTTTGGATGTTACTGCTGATGACTATGTAACTCAGTTGGAAAACTATCAGAAACAATTCAATGCCATCATTGATGAAATCGGCACTTTGGCTCAAGATGCCTCTTATCAAGGTATCAACTTGTTAACTGATGGTGACTTGACCGTTATGTTTAACGAAACCAGAACTCACTCTTTGACTGTTAATGGTAAAGATGTAGTTACCGATATGGCCGGAACTGATATCGGCTTTACCAAAGCTTCTTGGGCTGATGCGGTTAAAACAGCTAAAACTGCTATGGATACTGCTGAAACAGCTATGAATACTGCCGGACCGATTAGCAGTGATAGTGCTGAAGTTGAAACTGGCCACCATTATTATACTAAGAATACTGATGGTTCTTTTACTGAAGTAACTCTTGCTTCTGGTGCTAAGACTAAAGGTTATTATGAGGGCGGAACTAGTGCTTCTGGATATTATAAAACAACGGTTGATTATAAAAATTCTATCAGTGCAGCAACCACAGGTTCGGTTGACAAGGTTAATGCCAGCTTGAACGGTGTTGCTAATGCTACTAAATATCTGCGTGATTACTCCGCTGAATTAGGTAACAACTTTGCCATTATCGAAACTCGTCAAAACTTTACCGAAGCTTTGATTGATGTTCTCGAGACCGGTTCGGATAACTTGGTATTGGCCGATATGAACGAAGAGTCGGCTAACTACCTGGCCTTGCAGACTCGTCAACAGTTGGCTATTAACTCGTTGGCTTTGGCTTCGCAATCCGCTCAGTCTGTTTTGAAGTTGTTCTAATTATTGTTGGAATACCAAAAAAGGCGTCTTGTTCTTCAAGACGTCTTTTTTTTGCATTTTTTTCTACTAATGTCATGCCCGTAGCGAGCGAAAGCGAACGAAGTAAGGCATCTTCGAATTTTTTCTTAACACGAAACATCAATGTCATCACGAGGAGAACATTTGTTCGACGTGGTGATCTCGGCAAATTGATTCTATTCAGCCGGGATTGCTTCGTCGCCGTTGCTCCTCGCAATGACAATAACTGTTGCTTTGCTACCGCTCGCAATGACATTAAAGAGAACCTGAAAATGATATGAAAAATGCTTATAACCTTTTGTTATTGTGCATAAAATGGTGATATTAACCTTTTATTAACCTTTATATGCTACGTTTTAGGAAGCGATTCGGAGTATCTGGAGTCGGTAATTAATTTATATTTAGGAGAAAGAAAATGACTCAATCTATTACTTTAACAGCAAGTATGCGTTCAAATCTTGCTTCATTAAAATCAATTCAAGGCCAAATGGATACTACTCAAACCAGATTGTCAACCGGCAAGAAGGTTAATTCGGCTATTGATAATGCTTCTTCTTACTATCAATCTCGTGCTTTGACCAACCGCGCTTCCGATTTGGACAGCTTGTTGGACAGCATGGGTCAAGGTATTCAAACCATTCAGGCTGCTAACGAAGGTATTGAATCAATCACTGCTTTTATTGAGCAAGCTAAATCAGTTGCTAACTCGGCTTTTGCTTTGGATGTTACTGCTGATGACTATGTAACTCAGTTGGAAAACTATCAGAAACAATTCAATGCCATCATTGATGAAATCGGCACTTTGGCTCAAGATGCCTCTTATCAAGGTATCAACTTGTTAACTGATGGTGACTTGACCGTTATGTTTAACGAAACCAGAACTCACTCTTTGACTGTTAATGGTAAAGATGTAGTTACCGATATGGCCGGAACTGATATCGGCTTTACCAAAGCTTCTTGGGCTGATGCGGTTAAAACAGCTAAAACTGCTATGGATACTGCTGAAACAGCTATGAATACTGCCGGACCGATTAGCAGTGATAGTGCTGAAGTTGAAACTGGCCACCATTATTATACTAAGAATACTGATGGTTCTTTTACTGAAGTAACTCTTGCTTCTGGTGCTAAGACTAAAGGTTATTATGAGGGCGGAACTAGTGCTTCTGGATATTATAAAACAACGGTTGATTATAAAAATTCTATCAGTGCAGCAACCACAGGTTCGGTTGACAAGGTTAATGCCAGCTTGAACGGTGTTGCTAATGCTACTAAATATCTGCGTGATTACTCCGCTGAATTAGGTAACAACTTTGCCATTATCGAAACTCGTCAAAACTTTACCGAAGCTTTGATTGATGTTCTCGAGACCGGTTCGGATAACTTGGTATTGGCCGATATGAACGAAGAGTCGGCTAACTACCTGGCCTTGCAGACTCGTCAACAGTTGGCTATTAACTCGTTGGCTTTGGCTTCGCAATCCGCTCAGTCTGTTTTGAAGTTGTTCTAATTATTGTTGGAATACCAAAAAAGGCGTCTTGTTCTTCAAGACGTCTTTTTTTTG
>CAMOLN010000002.1 GCA_946618745.1 uncultured Alphaproteobacteria bacterium
TTAATAATATATCAATTTTGCAAAAATCCAATAGTTATTTATTATTTGCCCAAGTTATTTATTCATTTACCGAAAGTTGAGGCGGAGAAGAATCTTGAGATGAATTTTCCAATTCGATAGATTCAATTTTTTGAATTTTGCGATTGATTTTTCCGGATGATATTTTTATTTGGTCGATATCATCACAAGCTTGTTTGAAGTGGCGATCAAGATTGGTAATACGATCATCAAGGCGGCTGATATCTTCGGTTAAAGAAATTACTTCTTTTTGAATAACGCCGGCTTGTTCACGCATATGTGCATCTTTGAGAATCGCACGGATAGTGTTGAGTGTAGCCATTAAAGTAGTCGGAGAAACAATCCAGACTTTTGATTTATAAGAAGTTTCTACAACATCAATGAAATTGGCATGTAGTTCTGCATAGATTGCTTCTGAGGGAAGAAACATAAGTGCGGAATCGGCAGTTTCTTCAGAAATGATATATTTTTCAGCAATATCTTTGATGTGTTTAATTACTGAGTTGCGAAAGAATCGCTCTGCTTCAATTTTCTGATTGGTATCAGCAGCATTGCGTAAAGCATAATAACTTTCCAGAGGAAATTTGGCGTCAATTACGATCGGTCCGGGAGGATTTGGTAAGCGCAAAAGGCAATCAGCACGTTTGCCATTGGAGAGCATAGCTTGAAAATTGTAAATATTCGGAGGTAAAATTGATGTAACCAAATCGTTGAGTTGGATCTCACCGAATGCTCCGCGTGCTTGTTTGTTTGAGAGAACTTCTTGCAAAGATACAACCTGTTCGGATAGAGAGGAAATTTTTTGTTGGGCAACATCTATTTTTACCAATCGTTCTCGTAAGGCTGTAAGTGTTTCATTAGTTTTGAGGTTGCTTTGTAATATGCCTTCACCGACATTTTTGTTTAAGGCCAAAAGTTTTTCATCAATTATTTTGAGGACAGAATTACGTTGTTCACTGAGTGCGGCGAACAATTGAGTTTGTGATTGAATATTCATTTCGCCGAGTGCAGCTAATCTTCCGGACAAATCACCCTGCGATTGCAATAACAGTTCACGCATTTTGGATGTTTTAATAAAAAATATAATCATAAGGGCCAAGAATATTAATACTACTATGGCGGAAACAGATATGACGGCGATATTTTCAATTAAAAAATTATTCAGATTTTGCAAATTTGCGCCCCATTTTCATAAATTTATCTGTACGTTTTCTTTTTAATTCATTACCATTAAAAGACGATAATTCCTGCAGGTGACGAAATATGACATCCCCGGTACGATTAATGGTTTCGGTATGGTTGCGATGCGCTCCTCCTACGGGTTCGGCAATAATTTCATCAATAATTCCGAATTTACGCAAGTCTTGAGCCGTAAGATGCAGAGCTTCGGTAGCTTCTTTGACTTTGTCAGGGGATCTCCAGAGAATCGATGCGCATCCTTCAGGTGAGATGACCGAATAAATAGCATGTTCCAGCATGAGAATACGGTTGGCTGTGGCAATAGCAATAGCCCCTCCCGAACCACCTTCGCCGATAATGGTTGAAATCATAGGGACTTTAAGATTGAGACAGCGTTCAATACTAGATGCAATGGCTTGTGCTTGTCCTCGTTCTTCAGCGTCAACACCGGGAAAAGCTCCTGAAGTATCAACAAAGCTTATAATCGGCACATTAAAATGATCAGCCAAATCCATAAGTCTTTGGGCTTTACGATAGCCTTCGGGTTTAGCCATACCAAAATTATGTTTCATGCGTGTATCTAAATCATGGCCTTTTTCTTGTCCCATAACCACAACTGTTTGACCGCGAAAACGTCCTATGCCGCCGATTAACGCATTGTCGTCGGCAAATGCTCGATCACCGCTTAACATAGTAAAATCAGTGATTAATCCTTGGAGATAATCCATGGTGTGAGGACGATTAGCATGACGAGCGATTTGAGTTTTTTGCCAAGGTGTAAGTTTGGAATAAGTGTTTTTCAGTAAACGTTCCAATTTTGTTTGCAAACGAGCGATTTCTGTATCAAAATTAAGATTATCGCTGTTTTCAAGTTGTTGAAGATGTTTAATACGATCTTCCACTTCATTGATGTTTTTTTCAAAATCAAGATTTACCGTTACCGAATCACTCATGTTTTTCTCTTAGTTGTTGGTTATATAACATTTTTACTTTAATACTGTTTTTTATAAATTACCACTATATTTTTGTTTTTGTGTAAGAAGAAGTAAAATTTGTTGGCAAAAAAATAATATTGATTATCATAAAAGGAAAGTTTTTGTTAAAAAATAAGGAAAAATAAAATGTTAATTGTCGGTTTGTTCGGTGTAGTATTTTTATCGGTTTTTTGGGGTGTTGCGGCATGGTATTTTGTTACAATGTCATTGAACGGGATATCTTTTTTTGATGCCGGAATATTGAATATTATACTTTACGGGCTTTTCATTTGTTTGCCATTATTTGTAATTTGGTGGATATACGGACAAATTTGCCAAACGCTATATGGCCGTAAAGTTTCTTCACAATTACAAAAATTGTTTGCACAGATGAAAAAAAATCAGGAATATTCCGATTTATTGGCAAGGATAATGCTGGGTAGCGAGCAAAATCAGAAAAATGCTTTTGAACTTAATCGATTTGATTTGTTATTGGCTGATTTGAATGAGTTGCTCAGCGATTTTATAACCAGACAAAGGTTAGCATCTGAGGATCAAATAGAATATTTATGGACTAAGGTTCAGAATGGTGGAAAATGGTCATTCGGCAAAGTTATTATTGAGAATTTTAATCGACAGCCTAATTTTAAGCAAAAGGTGTTGGTTAATGTATTGGCTGATAATGTGTTGTCAGGCACTGTTTTGGAATTTTGCGCTCGCTATCAAAGAATAGTTCAGCTATTAGAGAAATATGATAAGGAAAAAGTATTTTTGGATATGTTGGAAACCGGAGTTATGGGAAAAGTGTTTGCCATTATGGCTCCAATAGCCGGAGAAATAAGACGCTCGCGAGAAGGAGGATATGTGCAGACGCAGGTTCCCGTTCAGGAAAGAGAGCCGAGTGCTGTTTCGGACAGTAATTATAAAGATAGTTTTTCGATGGCTTTAGAACGTAGTTTCGGCAAAGAAGCTTCGTTGAGTAATTCAATGGAAAAAGATAAAGATGGAATAAGATTTTTTGATGATAATGAAGATGATTTGTCTGAAACACAAAAAACAATAAATTCTTTGAAAAAAGAATGGCAAGAGAAAGATACAGCCAGCAGTCAAAAAGATAAAATTGACGATTTAACTTATCCTTTCGGCGGTTGGAGCGATGAACAGAATTATAAAAATTAGTTGGATATTAATTATAGCTTGTTTTTTGAGTGTGGCTGACGGTGAAGCCAGATTGGTTGACAGCTTGTCTTTATATGGTGCGCCTAAATATCCTGTCGGATTCAGCCATTTTGATTTTGTTAATGCCAATGCTCCGAAAGGCGGAAGTTTAGTTTTGCCGGCTTATGGCAGTTTTGATAATTTTAATCCTTATATTTTTAGAGGGATTGCTTTTAGTGACGGAGATGATTTGACTTTAGAAAGTTTAGGGTATTCTCCGGCTGATGATATAGCTACTGCTTATCCGTTGTTGGCTAAAAAATTTGAATTGAGCAAAGATGGAAGTTTTGTAGGATTTGTATTGGATGAAAAAGCTGAGTTCAGTGACGGATCGCCGGTTACGGCTGATGATGTTATTTTCAGTTTTAAGTCTTTGATTGAAAAAGGTTCGCCGGTTTATAAAATATATTATGCTGATGTAGAGCGGGTTGAAAAGGTTAATACGAGACAAGTGAGATTTTATTTTAAGCAAGGAATATCAAATCGCGAATTACCGCTTATTTTAACGCGTTTTAAGATATTTTCGGCTAAAGATTTTGCCAATAAAGATTTTGCAACGCCGTCGTTGGTTCCGCCTTTGGGGAGCGGACCTTATGTTATTGCAAAATTTGAACCTAACAAATTTGTAGAACTGAGAAGAAATGAAAAATATTGGGGAAAAGATTTAGCAACAAGACGAGGATTTTTTAATTTTGATAGAATAAGGTTTGATTTTTATCAAGATACTACGGTTACGTTGCAAGCTTTGTTTTCGGAAAGTATTGATGCAAGAGAAGAGTATATAGCCAAGATTTGGGCCAGCGGTTATAATAATAAAAAAATTGCGGATGGGACAATAATTAAGGAAGAGATGGAGCATAATAATCCGGCAGTTTTGCAATTTTTTGGGTTTAATACAAGATTACCAAAGTTGCAAGACAGACGCGTGCGTAAGGCCATCGGTTTAGCTTTTAATTTTGATTGGGCTAATAAAAAGTTGTTTTATAGTCAATACAAGCGGATATACAGTGTGTTCAGTAATACTGATTTTGCAGCAGAAGGATTGCCGGAAGGTGATGAAAAAGAAATTTTGTTGAAATTGAAAGACAATGTTCCGGAAAGTGTCTTTAAGGAGAAATTTGTTTTACCGGATAATTCAAGTGCCGAAAAATTGCGTCATAATTTAAAAGAAGCTGTTTTATTGTTAGAAGATGCCGGATATGGTTTTAGAAACGGAAAAATGGTAAATTTAAAAACACAGGAGCCTTTAGAAATTGAGGTTTTGAGTAATGCGGCAAACGGATCTTCGTTTACAAGAGTGATGTTACCTTTTATCGATAATTTGGCAAAGATAGGAATTAAGCTGATTTTTCGCAATTTAGAAGTTAATGTATTTAAGAATCGTCTGGATAAGTTTGATTTTGAGATGGCTATTTTGTCATATAGAATGAGCAATATGCCGGGAAACGAGCAGCGAGAAATATGGGGGTCGGAAGCGGCTGATGTGATAGGATCTTATAATTTTTTAGGTGTAAAGAATGAAGCTATTGATAAAATAATTGATGGGATGATTGCAACTCATAATGCTAATAAATATAAGGCTTATGTAAAAGCTTTAGATCGAGTGATAATGCATGAATATTATTTTATTCCACAATGGTATTCATCTCATGATCGGGTTGCTTATAATAAGAAATTGAAACATCCGCAAAGTGGTGTTAAGACAGGTTTTGATATATACACATGGTGGATTGAGGAGTAAGATTATGCGAAATTATCTTATAAGAAGGCTGTTGTTGATACCGGTTACGTTATTGGGAATATTAGCGCTTAATTTTGCGATAATTCAATTTGCTCCAGGGGGGCCGGTTGAATATGTGTTGGCACAATATCAAGGAATTAATACCGATGCGACATCTTCGATTTCCGGTAAGGCAACAACAATTGATAATAAGAGTTCGGGGCATTATCAAGGGGCATCAGGTGTTCCCGACGAATTGGTAAAAGCTTTGGAAAAACAATTCGGGTTTGATAAGCCGGCTTGGGAACGCTTTGTAATTATGATAAAAGATTATGCAATGTTTAATTTTGGTAAAAGTTTTTATCAGGATAAGAGTGTGTGGCAGTTAATTAAAGAGAAAATGCCGGTTTCTATATCACTGGGTTTGTGGTCAACATTGATAATTTATTTGATAGCTATTCCGTTGGGAATTAAAAAAGCTGTGCAAGATGGATCAAGGTTTGATTTGGTAACTTCTTTTTTGGTGGTGTTTGGTTCGGCAATACCGGTATTTTTGTTTGCAGTGGCATTGATAGTGTTGTTTGCGGGAGGAAATTATTTAAATTGGTTTCCTTTACATGGTTTAACTTCGGAAAATTGGGAAGAATTATCAATTATAGGAAAAGTTAAAGATTATTTTTGGCATATAACTTTACCTGTTACAGTGATGGTTATAGGCGGATTTGCTTCATTGACAATGCTTACAAAAAATTCATTTTTGGATGAGATAAATAAGCCTTATGTTTTGACTGCGCGAGCAAAAGGATTGAGTGATAACGAAGTTCTCTATAAGCATGTTTTTCGCAACGCAATGTTGTTAGTAATATCAGGGTTTCCGTCATTATTAATAAAAATGTTATTTACCGGTTCATTATTAATTGAGGTAATTTTTTCGTTGAATGGTTTGGGTTTATTAGGATACCAATCAATTATGACGCGAGATTATCCGGTTGTGTTCGGAACAATGTATATTTTTGCATTGTTGGGATTGGTTTTGAAATTGGTATCCGATATAACTTATTGTTTAATTGATCCGCGGATTAATTTTGATGCAAAATAAATCAAACCCCGAATCTGTAAATTCGGGGTTTGAAAAAGGGGTTGTTTAACGTCGATCGCCTAAAAAACGAAGCAAATACAAGAATAAGTTGATGAAATCAAGATATAGTTGAAGGGCTCCGCTTAAAGCTTTTTTAGAAGATATTTCATTGTCATCACTCGGGTGATACATTAGTTTCAGAGTTTGAGTGTCATAAGCAGTGAGACCGCTAAAGATTACTACACCGATAACAGATAAAGCCCAATCAAATCCGCTGCTTTTAACAAAAATATTGACCAACATAGCAATAATAAGACCAATTAAGCCCATTCGCAGAAAAGCCCCCATGCCTGTCAGATCGCGCTTGGTGGTGTATCCCCAAAGGCTTAATCCGCCGAAAGCACCGGCAGAAATTAGAAATACTCGGGTAAGACTGGCGCCGGTATAAAGTAATAAAATCGGGGTTAAGCTTACTCCCATAACGGCGGCATAGCACCAAAAGAGAAGGCTAACTTGCGTTGCAGTTCCTCGACTTAAAACCCAACCAAAGGCAAAAACCATAATTAAGGGAGCTATGAAGGCAACCCATCCCAAAACGGACAAAGCGGCTCCGCCTTCGGGGGTAATATTGAAAAATATTCCCAGCAGTGAAGTGTTAACTATAAGCCATGCGGAAAGAGCGGTAAGGCATAACCCTGCTGCCATGTAATTATATATTTTTTGCATATAGTTGCGCAAACCGACGTCAATGGATGTCGATGCTGTTTGAGAAAAAGTTTCGTTTTGCATAATATTCATCCTTAAAGTTTATGTATTCACTTCTAATATAGTTTACGGTTAATTAAAAATCAATAAAGGTTTGGTGTTTTTTATTGATTTATGGTATTTGCATAATTTGAGCGGTATTTGTCCATAAAATGCAAGAGGTTATTTTTTTATCGGGATAAATTTCCGAGATTAATTTTTTATAGGCCTGTAACTGTTTAATATAATTTACAGGGACTTCATTTAAATTTTGTGCAGCAGGACGATTTGTTTTGTAGTCAATAATTATAACTTCTTCGGGAAGTATGACTAATCGGTCAATTTTTCCGGATATAATCTGGTTGTCGACTTTGCCCATAACAGATACTTCTTGTAAAGAATTTGATGAAAACAGATGTGCAAAAGCAGGGGAACTGATAAGATTTAAAACTTCGTGAATTATTTTTTCTTGTTCTTGAGGTGAAAAATCTGATCCCTGATGAGTGATATAAGTGCGAATTAGCTTTTCGCGGTCAGCAGGGGGATGATCCGGTAAAAATTGCAAGAGTTTGTGGATGAGGTTGCCGCGAATGTAGAGTAAAGAATTGTCAACGGAAGATAACGGCGAGATTGCTGGTGTTTTTTTATCATCAAGATGGGATGGAGTTAAGGGACGGGATAAGGGAGTTTCTTCTTGAGGATAAGTGTTAATCCATGAAGGCGCCGTTAAATGATTTTTAATAGTAGAAGTTTTTTCATTTTTAGTCGGGGGATTTAAGGATTCAAGGTGATAAACCAAAGCATGATCTGAAGATGTATTAGATATTTTGCTTAGGCTTTGTTTGCATATTTCATACCAAGATTTTTCATTGGGCGAGTTTTTTGAAGTGTAGCCGCAAATGTAGAGTTGTTCTCCGGCACGAGTCATGGCGACATATAGTAAACGATTATATTCTTCTGTAACGGAATTTTGTTGGATAGTTTGCATTTGAACGCACTTTTCATCATAATAATCTTTTCCTAAAGGGTAGAATAGAGAGTGTTCATCTTTTAGCCATCCGGCTTCCTGTTTGACATTTTTGAAACGCACAGTGTCGGGAAGAATTACAACAGGAGATTGGAGCCCTTTAGATCCATGGACAGTCATCAAACGTACGGCATCGAGATCGTTTTGTTCCAGACTGCGTTTTATTTCCATATCATCACTTTGCATCCATTCTATAAACGTTTGCAGAGTGGGGATGTGATCTTGTTCAAAAGATAAAGTAAGGTTGATAAATTCATCAATGGCATCCTCACATTCTACATTAAGGCGAGTTATAAATTTACGGCGTCCGTGAAGATCGTTTAAGATATAGCTGAAAAATTCAAATGGTCGTATATCATTTGAAATATTGTAAAGTTCTTGTAAGGTCTGATAAGTTTGAACAAAAGCAGAGTTTTGTTGTAATTGGTGCCATACAGAATAGTCTCCGCGTTTGTAGCAAAGATTGAAAAGGTCATCATCATTAAGTCCGAAAAGGGGAGATTTCAGCAGACAACAAAGATTGAGATCGTCATCAGGCAACAAAACAAAGCGAGCAGCTGACATTAAATCCATAACGACAATTTGTTCGTTGAGTTTGAGTTTGTCGATACCGGTAATATTGACGTTGGCGTTCTTACAAGCACGAACTATCTCTTCGGCAAAAGAATTACGCCGTTGAATTAAAATCAAAAAATCACTGTAACGTAAAGGGGTTCTGTCAGCTTTAAGTTCGCGGGAATTTACTTTGTGCCGAATTAATTCAGCAATTTTTTGAGCTAAAATCGATGATGCTGATTGAGCTGTAATGCGTTCAACCGGCGGTAACCAGATATCGTCAGAAGTATTGTTTGATTGCGGGTAGGTTAATTCCCAAAGTTCAACGTGACCGCATTCGCCAATACGTGAAGGAATATGGTTAATGTTTTGGTGCGATGAAACTACACCTTTAACGGCTGACGAAGTAGTGAATACGGTATTTACCAAATCCAGCACAGCGGCAGTGGAACGGAAGGAAACTTCCATATTAATGGTTTGAAAATTAGGAGTTGATGAAGCAAAATAATCATGCATTTTTTCAAATTCATCAACATTGGCGCCTTGGAATGAATAAATTGATTGCTTACGATCACCGACTACAAAAACAGTCGGCGATAAAGATTTGCTGCCTGATCCGGAAAAAAATTCTTGAGAAAGAGCTTGAATAATCGACCATTGTTCAGGAGATGTATCTTGGGCTTCGTCGATCAAAATATGGTCAATACCACCATCAAGTTTGTAAAGGACCCAATCGGCAACCTGCGGAGAGTGTAATAATTGTGAAGTTTTACTGATTAAATCATTATAATCCATTTTTGATTTGGAAATTTTGGCTTGCTGATAACGTTCTATTATTTCGCGAGCTAAAGTTAATACGGCTGTTGTGGAATCGCGTAAATTAATACAGCGTAATAATTGGATACAACTAATCAGTCGAGCACACTCGTCATGGTAAATTTGAATGGCTTCTGGGAACATTTCTTGAGATTTTTTTACCAAAAAATTTTTTTGAGGTGCGTTTTCTTTAGTTAACATTATTGAGCAATAAGTGTCAAAATCCTGTGAAACGATTGCCTGAAAAAGTTGACTGCTTGTTTTTTGAGAATTTGGGGTTCCTGCTTCAAGGGCTTTGAGCAGTTTTTGCAGAGCATCTCGCGGAAGATCTTTCCAGAATTGTTGTAAAACAGAAGAAATTGTGTAATCTTCGGGCGTATGTAATACGGAAGATATGTGCTTAATAGCTTGATTGAAGTCAGGAAACGAACTAAAATAGCTTTCCAACATATTACAATTATCGGTGATTGAGGATAAAATTTTGGGAAAAGAATATTCACTGCAATTGGCGGTGAGGTAATTTAAGGAAGAAACTAAATTTGCAGGAATATCAGTTAAGATATCCTGTTTAATTTGGGCTAAAGTTTCTTGAGTTTCACGATCATCCATAACTTCAAAATAGGGTGATATTTTGGCTTCCAAAGGAAAACGTTTGAGAATTTCCTGACAAAAACTATGAATGGTTTGAATTTTTATGCCATCGGGAGTATCAAGCACCAAGGCAAACAAACGACGAGCTTGAGCTATGAGATTAGTGTCCGCAGGCAATTTTTGCAATTCTTTAATAAGTTCGTTATCGTTGATAACAGCCCATTGTGCTAATTTTTCGAGAATACGATTGTTCATTTCCGAAGCTGCGGCTTTGGTATAAGTTAAGCAAAGCAAGTGAGAAGGATTGGCACCTTCGAGCAGAAGTCGTAATACTCGATCAGATAGCACTTTGGTTTTGCCGCTTCCTGCCGAGGCTTCAACCCATACCGATTTTGAAGGGTCCGATGCTCGTTGTTGTTGTGATGAAGCTAAGGCAATACGATTGTTGCGTTGAGTATTTAAATCTGTCAATTGTCTTCTCCTTCATCTTTAACCGACCATTCTTTGACACGCGCCAAATATTCATAATCGGTATATTCAGGGACATGTTTGGGATTGGGACGACTTAGATAGCCGGAATCAGGGTTAGCAAAAAGATTAATAATTTCAAGCAGATGTTCTTTGGTTTTGCTAAGTAATTGTTCCAAATTATCATTAATGCTGATTATTTTATCGCCTAATTTCCAATACATAAGTTGATTAATTTCGGCAGGAGGTAAATTACTGAAACCGCCGGACTGGGCAATAAGTGCTTCAATAGGCAGTTGAGGCGCATAACCTGCTTTGACTTCTTTGGCAGAGCGGGCACGTCCGGTTTTATAATCAATAATGTTATATTTTTTATCAGTAGTCAAATCTATGCGGTCGGCTTTGGCAAAAACTTCGAAAGTTCCCATTAAAGTATTTTCCAGAAGTAGTTTGCCCCATATTTCACTATTGATAAGTGAAATTTGATGGCGATAATTTTGTTCTTGAGAAATAATCCATTTGATAATTTGTGTAAATTTAGGACGCCAAAAAGTAGTTTTATCGGCAGAAAAATCGGCTTGGCGAAAAGCTTCTTCGCCTAAAGACAATAATACTTCTTCAGCATTTGTCGGAAGCTGTTGAGGATATTTGCGAGCAAAGTCGTCAAGGACTTTGTGAACTAAATTGCCGAAATCGGACTGGTCGGCAACTGCGTCTAATTCATCAAGAGGTTTGAGTTTTAAAATATATTCGGCAAATATACTATAGGGATCTCGCATAAGTTTTTCAAAAGCCGTGGCTGATAATTTGCGTGGTCGAGCCTCAAGAGGAGGACGGGGATTGGGAGGAGATAATTTAATAATTTCGGAATTGTTCGGTTGATCAATATGACGGCATAATTCGGTATAATAAGTATCATAAAGTTGGTTGACATCAATATTAAGAGCTTGCAAAACCGTTGTCAAACGCAACCACCAGCGTGATTTCAGAGTTTGGGCTCCGTCATTCATGCGGCTGCGAGTGAGATAGACATTGGAGGCACCAAGTAAATTAGTAAAATCAAGAGCGGATACACCTATTTGCTGTTCGGGTTGGTTAAGTCCAAAATCACGTTTCATCGGGCGCGACATCCAAGGGTCGTTTTGCGGAGATTGCGGCCAAATTCCTTCAATACATCCGCCAATAATTATAGTATCATAGTGATTCAAACGAGCTTCCATCGGACCGAGAATTTTGACGCGCGGATGGGTTTTAGCGGTATTGCGTATCATTATTCCACTCATAAGTTTTTCAAGAAGGCTTAAATAATCATTGGGGGGAATGGTATTTAACAGATGAGATTTTTCAAGTAGTTCGGCAATAAAATCAGCTCCGGCCTTGCCATCGTCGTCTTGCCAGAGAGAAAATTGAGAAGATGTAGAGCTGCTTAATTTTTCGGCAATACGAATATGTTGTTGTAATAACTCATTGAATGAAACAGCTGATTGGCTGAATAAGTTGCTCAATGGTTTAATTTTTTCCAGGATTGAGTTGAGAAAATCCTGAGCAATTTGATCGGATTGTTTGAGACGCCATAAATTTTTATCTAAATTTTCTGCGATAGTTCTGGGAGGGACTTGTATATCATCGTAGGAAAGAAATCTGTTTTTCAATAAGGCAAGACATAGATGTTTGTTATTGGGCTTTTGTGCTACCGAGGCAATTAAACGAATAAATATTCCCCAAGGAGATTGAGAGAGAGGAATTCCGGCAGAATCATCAACGATTATATTCCAACGACTTAGTTCTCCGCATACACGGCGAGCTAAATTACGATCTTGAGTAACAAGGGCAATTGTTTGTGTCGGAGTTTCAATGGTGTGACGGATTAATAGAGCAATACTTAGGGCTTCTTCACGAATATTGTTACATTCTATAAGATGTAATCCTGAAACAGCATCGGAGGTAATTGAATTATTTAGGTTGCGCCATAAGTGAGACATTTGAGCCGGGCGCATTATTTCACTGATAAGTTTTTCTCGCATAATGTTGCGGGGAGGAAGTAAATCAATTATTTGTGATCGCTTCAGTTGTAAAAAGTCCAGCAATTGTTTGAGTTCATATTGCGGATGGGATTCATCAATGCAATTCCAGGATTCATCATCTAAAAATTTATCTAAACCAGCCAGATATATTTCTCCATTAGGCAAGTGAAGGACAGTGTTGACCAATTCTTTCATAGCCGGAGATACAGCAGTTGTTCCTGCAATAATAACTCTTTGAGCCGGGGGATAAGTTTGCCATATTTCACATTGTTTACGCAGTAGCAGATTGCGGCGATTAACAGAATCTATTACAGAGCGTTCGGCAAGTATTTCAGGCCAATAACGGGTGATGATGCCTAAAAATTTAAGAGTTTCTTGCCAATGGACGGCATATTCATCGGGAATGATTTTTTGAAGATTAGTCCAGTCAAGATTTCGAAGGGATACATTATCGAGTAGTGATCCAAGTTCACAGGCTAATTCACAGGCTTGAGAAAGAGAAATTGAGGTAAGCCCAAATTCTTGATAGCGTCCTATGATGAGTTTGGTAAGCAGCAGAGTTCTTTCTAAAGATGTAATAGCATTAGGAACATTCAAAGCATCTGTTGCAATCTGCGGGTTAATGAGCAATATTTCATCTTCGTCAACGTCGCCGATAGCGCGCATTTGCGGTAATAATGTCGGTTCCATACCTTTCAGGCGAACAAAGGCATCAGCCAGTGAACGGCAGGCTCGACGATTGGGAAGTAAAATAAGAATGTCTGCCAATGCTTGGCGATTGTTGATGCAGTCGTTGAGCAATTTTTGGGCAAGTGCTTCAACAAAACAACAAGATGAGGATATGTTATAAATTTCTGCCATTAAATTCGCTATCCAAAAATAGTTTCAGGGCTCTTCCGCGGTGGGATACAGTGGATTTTTCTTCAGGAGAGAGTTCGGCAAAGGTTTTATCAAAGCCATCAGGGATAAAAATCGGGTCATAACCGAAGCCGTTGTTGCCGCGACGATTTGGGGTGATTTTACCGTTAATGCGTCCTTCATAAATTCGAGTAGGGGTATGGGGAGTTTTAAGAGCTATTACGCAAGAAAAATGAGCTGACCAATCGGTAGATCCGGAGGCTTGCAGTTCATCTATCAATTTGCTCATAGCTATATTAAAATTACGATTAGGAGCGTAGCGGGCGGAATATATTCCCGGGCGGCCATCAAGAGCATCAACGCACAATCCCGAATCATCAGCCAAACAAGCTTTTCCGGATAAAGAAGAAAGCGTTTCTGCTTTTAATGTTGCATTTTCGGCAAAGGTGCTGCCGGTTTCTTTCACATCCGGAAGTTGAAGCTCATCAGCGGAATAAATCTTAACGTCAAAAGGGGATAAAATATTTTTTATCTCGATAATTTTCCCCTGGTTATGAGATGCAATAACTAGTTCTTTTAGCATTTCAGAGCCTTTTTTTGCAATTCGATTATTTGCTTTATTGCAGATTGAGCCATTTTAAACAATTGGTTGAATTCATCTTCAGAAAATGGCTTTTCTTCGGCAGTTCCTTGAATTTCGACAATTTTTCCGCTTTCGGTAAGAACAAAATTCATATCAACTTGAGAGCTTGAATCTTCGGAGTAATCAACATCTAAAACCGGTTTGCCGGAACAAATATCACAAGATACAGCGGCGACAAATTCACGAATCGGATTTTGTAGAAGTGATTTTTCGGCAAGGAGCTTTTGAATAGCTTGATAAAGAGCAACAAATCCTCCGGATATGGATGCGACACGGGTTCCGCCGTCAGCTTGAATAACATCACAATCAATGTAAATGCAAAAATCTTTCATTTTTTCCAAATCGACGACAGCCCGTAATGAGCGACCAATTAAGCGTTGAATTTCCTGGCTGCGACCAGAAGGTTTTTTACTCTCACGTTGGGTGCGTGTTTGGGTGGCTCGCGGTAACATAGCATATTCGGCAGTAATCCAACCTTTTTCCTCGTCTTTAAGCCATGATGGGACGTGTTGGTCAACACTTGCGGTGCAAATAACATGGGTATTGCCGTATTTAACCAAGCAAGATCCTTCGGCATAAGGATTAAAAGAAGGAATAAATTCTATGGGTCTTAATTGATTGTCATGACGATTATTGTTACGCATAAAATATGATCCTTAAATATGTCCGGTGTGTAAAAGTGTGTGATATTTTTCCAAAGAACCGTCAGGAACATCCCAACTGATGTCTTTATTCATAGCATTGCGTTGCATTTCTTTGATGAGATTGGGAATTTCATAAAATGTCAGTAAAGCATTTTCTAAAGTCTCATTATAAGCATTGATGTTGTTTTTAAGACGACGTGCGTTGATGTTGGAACCATATACATGGCGACCTTCGCTAAAAAATACTTCAGTGCGAAATCCGTCAACATGATCATCGATGGTATCAACCAAACCGCCGGTGGACATAGCAATAGGTAAAGCGAATTTTGCCATTGCTTCCATTTGGGTAAGGCCACATGGTTCAAAACGACATGGCATCATATAGAAGTCTGATGCAAGTTGTATGGCATAAGCAAATTGATCTTTGTAACCATGAAATACGAAAATTCGGTTACCGGCTTCTTTATTTATTTTACTTATATTATCTTTTAATGTATTGAGCATTTTAAACAGTTCAATATTTCCGGCACCGCCTAAAATAAATATCGGCATTTCGAATCCGTCGTCAACATATTTTCTGGTCCAAGCAAGAATTGATTGGGCTGCAATATCATAACCTTTTTGTTCAACAAGTCGTGAAGTAGCACAAACGATAGGAACTTTTGCCGCATCTTTTGCTAAAGAAGAAATATCGGCAAATTTATAAATATTTATTAACGGAATAACATCATTTTTGTATTTTTCATCTTTAGCAATGCGTGAAATCAGCTTGATAAATTCCTCTTTGTTGTGGAGTTTGTTATCCAAAGAATTCGAATCAAATATATTGAAATTGGTAAATCCAAAATATTCATTGAGGTCACGAATTTTATCAGCATTAGGAGATATTAATTTTTTGTTGTAACCATTGACAATACCAAAAAATGTGCGGTGATCTTTGCGTATTTTTAATATATCACGAAAATCATAACCGAAGCCCAATTCTTTTGACACTTCTTCGGAATAATTTTTAGAAACAGTAATTATGCGATCGGCTAAATGAAAGTTGCAAGAAGCCTGATTGTAACAATCGTGGACAATTAAGGTGTTGGTCGCACGTCGGTTAGAATTTTTGATACTTTTGGCATTTTTGAATATCATAGCGGTTTGTTCGCCGTATAGTGAATTAAGAATTCTTGCAGTGTTTTCATAATCCCAACCTTGATATCCCAAGTGGTGAGCAATGTGAATAATCGGAATGGAACGCAATGAGTCGGTGGTGGCTTCATTGATGATGTCTTTTTCGGCCAAAGCTAACGGTAAATATTTAGTCAGGCCTGAAAGGGCGCCACTGTGCCAGTCATTAGCAATAATAACATTGGGACATAAAGGATTACCGATAAGCGAGTTAAGAAAAGTAAAAACAGCTTTTGAGAAAAAGGCAAATCTTTCGACTTCATTGACTTGATACTTATTGAATATGTAACAACCATCTTGAGCAGAAGGATTATTTTTATGCGGATCAATACAAAAAAAGTGTTCGCAGTCAAGAAAAATATAATCAGTATTGTCGTAGTGTCCGCAATAAATATTAACTTTGTGATCGGTAAAGGTTGTTTCGTTATCTTTATCTATAAAAGGGACAATGATGGTTTGTTGTTTTTTTACCTTTATATCACAGTGCTCAGAGCCGTGATAAATGTCGCCTTCCAACCAAGCTTTTTTCTTGCCGGTGTTGCCGATATAAAGAGGGGTTACGACTTTGATATTTTCTCCGAGTTTTCCGTATTTTACATTAAAAATATCCGGAAGTTCCGAGGCAATCATGCCCAAACCTCCGGCTTTCATAAAGGTAGCGGTTTCTGCCGAAAGCATCCATCCGTTAACTTTTGAGATAGGAGCCCAAGCGGTTTTTCCCAAGCATTGGTTTTTTCCCAAATTTTGAATTTCGAGAATATGCGGAGTTGAAGGGACTTGATAAGTTAAAGAAAATTTCTTTTTGTTGAATGTGGCTGGTAAAAAAGTTGTGCAAGTGAGAATGTCGGAACGCACAGGTAGTTTAGTCATGATTAATGCTTTCATTTTATTCTCAAGATGTGAGAAAAATCTAACTCTTGACTTGAGATAATTTAACTACTAAATATCTAGTTATAGATATATATAAATGGTTTCTTAAATAATTTAAAGAGAAAAGTGATGATTAGCAATAAAAAAAGTCAAACGGAAGATAATAAAGAAAATTGTCAGAAAAATAATGATACTGACGAGATGATTACCGAGTCGGAAAATGAAGAGATTTGTCCTGATAAAGAGATTGATATTGATGCTGTTTTGGCAGAAAATCAAAAACTTAAAAATGATTTCCTAAGGGCGTATGCTGATGCGGAAAATACTAAAAAAAGATGTCATCTCGAGATGGAAAAGAGTGTGAAGTTTGCAATTGCCGATTTTGCAAAAAGTTTATTGTCGGTAGCAGATAATTTGCAGCGAGCTTTAGATGCCTGTAATAATGATGATAATAATGATGCAGTTAATGGCTTATGTAAAGGAATCGAATTAACTCAAAGTGAGCTGTTTAAGGTTTTTGATAAGTTCGGAATTCATAAAATGGATATCGTCGGAAAAGTTTTTGATCCGAATTTTCACCGAGTTGTTCAAGAAGTCGAAGATAAAACCCAAAAGGCTGGCACAATTGTGTCCGAGGTTCAAACGGGGTATATGATTCATGATAGAATCTTGCGCGAAGCAATGGTGATTGTTACTAAATGATTTTGATAAAGGTGGTCGATGCACCGGATTATTGATAGAATCGTGGAGTTGTTTAAGTGGCCGGTGGCGATTTTTTTATTAGCTTCTTTGCCGGCATTGTTCAGCTCACTTGATTATTT
>CAMOLN010000003.1 GCA_946618745.1 uncultured Alphaproteobacteria bacterium
AATTCGGATCACCCAAAGTGGTTGCATCATATTTACTGGTCTTATTAGTGCTGTATGTGCGGTTGTAAAAAGCTTCAAAACCAAAGTTGCTATGCGGGCGGAATCCTAAAACCACTCCGATATTATCCTGATGATCAATCATTTCTCCCGAACTGATATCAATTCCACCTGATGATGGGAAGACCGCATCATTAAAATTAACTTTTTTATTATTGGTTTCTACTTGCGACTTATTATATTCAAAACCTATATAATACTTATAACTGCGAACTTTTTCATAAGTTTCCTCGGCTTTATCTTTGATTTTTCTCATATCCTTTTCAAACGAGCGATCATAACCTTCATACATCGCACTGCAAGGACACATAATGGTTCTTCCTTGCACGACCGAGCCGTTAGCATCAAAAGCCTCATCAGGATTACACGGACACCATTTAATACCATACAAATCACCATACTCAGAGGCATTTGCACTTCCGTTTATCAACCAAAAACATATTGCCAATCCGGCCAACAGAATCTTTTTCATCAACCTTTTTTATTCCAAAATCAACACACTGCTTGCAGTCTAATTGATTTATAAATAAATCACAAGCAAGGCTTGATTTTTTGCACAAAAAATATTGATAAAAATTTACGCCCTTTGTTGCACTAAAAATCTATTAACAAAATTTTCCGCTGTTTTGTAATTATTGCAAGTTATATAATTAGGTAAATCAGGACTATTTAACATTGCGGTCTTTATATCCCCGTTTGTGTTATTATTTATAAAATCATTAACCGAAGTTACTTTGGTGTTTTCGCTGTCTTGCGGTTTATAATCTAACATTTTTCTTATCAAATTATCAGCGTTTTTCCCAATATTGTCATTGCTTAATTCTTTGATAAAATTATTAAACAGGGTCATATTCTTAATATGAGTAACAGCTGTTGATACAAAATATTTATTTTCACTGTTTAGACCGCTTTGGATATTGAAATCAAACATTTTTTCGCAATAATTATTATAGTTTAAATAAACTAATGCTTCATGACAATGCCGTTTCTTGATGCCATCTCTAAAATTGGGATCATCTGGTTTTAATTTTGCGATAAATGCCGCTGTTTTTAATGTGCTTTCATCAGGATTATTACGTATATGATTGCATAATATTTTTCCGCTTTTTTCACTGTTGAAATAAACCGAATATATCGCCGCTAATTGGTTTTGGGTTAAAGTGCACCCCTTAAGTTGATTTGCCATAGCCTTAAACACTCTGCCGTTCTCGCGTTTTTGTGCCCAAGCAAGTGTAAGTTCCATAGCTTTTTCATAAGTAATTTTTTCCTCAGGGTGTTGTTTCAAATATAAACGGGTTGATATCCAGCAACTGTTATTAGGATCTCCATTAATCGGATAATAAAACAAACCGGCCCCTAATGTATTTGGCGTAGTATTATTGTCCGTATAACCTGTGCTTCTGAAAAATTCTGTCGGTAATAATGTTCGGTGAATCAGTGGTTCAGTATCTTTCAATGCCTTTTCCAAAGAATTAACATCAGAAATAGTATAAAACTTTGTTTGAATAGATTCATGTTCAGGTGCAACGACTATTTCGGTTTGAGGAACTTTTTTATCTGTATCATTTTCTGAGGATTGCCCGCGCAGCGAAAATCCTCCGCCGCCGATACCGGCTAAACTAAGCATCAATCCAAAAATAGTCCGCTTTTTGTGTTCACTGGCAGTATTTTTTATCTCGATTGTGCTGTTTTTATACACTTTATAGGCAACTTTTGCAGTTTTGGTAATTACAGGAATGGCTGTTTTAATGAATTTGTTGCAAGCAGCATCTAAAAATTTATTGAGATTATCTGCGGCTTTTTTGCTTTTTTCATCGTCAACAAAAGAATTTTGCCAAACATTTTTTACCACAATTTTTGCCGCTTTATTCAAAGCCTTTCCTGTTTCACTGTTTTTACCCACGGCAATAGCCGTTAAAAGCAACGGTGCAGTAACAATTTTTGCTCCGACATTTACTACATTTCGGGATAAATGCTCAGAGGCACTAGCTATAAATTTATTAAATGATTCAAGGGCATTTTCTCCCTTTTCCCCTAAACTAGCCATTATAGCATCAAATTGTTCTTCAACTTTCTTATCATTTAAGGTTAATTGACTTTTTTCATCAATATGTTTATGAATTCTTGCCAATCTGACTGCACTGTTATATTTCACTACAGCCAAATCAATCATACGATTTTTTATTTGTTGCGAGGCAAGAGATTTTTGCCTTTTGCGTAATATTTTCCATTCTTTTCTATCTAGAGGCAATATTTTATATCCGTCAATATCAATATAATCGCTTGGTTTAGCAGTTTCAGCTACTTCATCATTGCTGAACAAATCTTTTACAAAAGCTTCTTTATCACCGTGGTAACTGAGAGGCACCACAAAATTATGTCCGCCCAATAAGCAGTATACGGGATCTTCTCCGGCATTTTTATATTCTTTTAGCGGATATTTTGGGTTTGCCTTCATTTTAATCTCCTAACAATAAAACTATTCTACCACAAATTGTCTGTTGTAGCAAGTTTATTTTCCCTCCATAATACTATAAAAGCAAATAAGTAAAAAAATGCTAAATTAAAATAAATATAAAAAAAATAAAAACACGCTTGCAATTAAAAATAAATTACTGTATAGAGAAAAGCAAATAACGATTGCTTGATCGTCTAATGGTAGGACAGCGGACTCTGACTCCGTTAATCTTGGTTCGAATCCAGGTCAAGCAGCCAATAAAAAAGCCCCTTTAACGGGGTTTTTTTATTGGCTGATTAACCTGAGCTGAAGAACCAAGTCGGTTCGACGAACAGCTTGCGAAGAAGTGCAAGCTGTGAGGACGAGGCGGCGAAGCCGTCCGAGGTCTTGAGCCGATAAGGCGAAAGATGCGCAGTGCTATGAGCGCGCGCACAATCTAAGGTCAAGCAGCCAATAAAAAAGCCCCTTTAACGGGGTTTTTTTATTGGCTGATTAACCTGAGCAAATAAGTAAAAAAATGCTAAAATTTATAAAATTTTTAAAAAATCATTGTTTTTTCATTTTTTTATTTTAGTATACACGAAGATTACATCTGAGTTATGGGAGAAGATTGTATGCTGTTTGATTTGTTTTGGATTTTAGTCACCTTATTTATCGTTATCCTTATTTGTTACTTAGCTAAAAATAAAAATCAAGGATACGTTATTTTAACGGCATTATACAGCACGATGGCTGTTTCATCAGCAATTGCCGCAACCAAGATGATTTCCATATTCGGGTTTTATGTTCCGGGGGGGGGGTATTATTTATGCCGCCTCATTTTTAATTACTGATTTGATCTCTGAAATTCATGGCAAACAGGCAGCTATCAAAACAGTCTATTGCGGTTTTATCGCCATGCTGATTTTTGCTGGATATTCTCTTTTGATTCTGCATTGGCAGTCAGCTCCATTCTATACTCAACAAGCAGCCTTTGAATCTGTAGTCGGATTGTCATTCAGGATAACCATGGCCGGATGGATATCCTTTATGGTCAGCCAATATTGGGACGTAATTGTTTTTCATCGTCTCAAAGAATCTGATAAAAATTATATTAGCAAACATTTATGGATACGTAATTGCGGCTCGACAATCACCAGTCAGTTTATTGATTCGGCTCTTTTTATTTTTATCGCGTTTTATGGCATTTATGATGTTTGGCCAATGATATTTTCACAGTACATAGTAAAAGTCATAATTGCGCTTAGCGACACTCCCTTTGCCTATTGGGGTAGATATGTTCTAAATTTAAATTCTTCTAAGGCGAAAGATGCGCAGTGCTAAAAGCGCGCGCACAATCTAAGGTCAAGCAGCCAATAAAAAAGCCCCTTTGCAGGGGCAGGGATTAATCATCCGGATAGTCTTCATCGGGTGGAATAACCCGGCACTCAAAATCCGGTTGTCCGGGTGCATCGGAAGGCTCACAATCATTATCATCAGCTGAAGGCACTAAATGCGCTGATTTTGCCTTCGTCGCAATATAAGCATTGATTTCCTTCTGATAGCCAAGTTTTTTAAGCATATCCATAGCCTCGGCACAAGTAAAATATCCGCTACGAATAGACTTTTTGACTTCACTGGCATTATTACGCCTGATTAATGCAACTTGAGCCTTATCATCCAGATAATTATGCTTATCCAGATAATTCATAATTTCATCATGGTTTCCGCGCTCAATCAATGCAACTAAGCCCTCACTGTCCAAACTATAGTTGGCAATATAGGCCATGATTTCCTCATGATTATTACGCTGAACCAGCATGATTTCATTAGCCTCGCCCAAACTGAAAGCGGCAATCCAAGCCATAATTTTATCATGATCTCCTTGGTTGAGAAGCTCTGTTTTAAATTGGTTTATTGCAACCCAAGCTTCATCGCCAAAACAGCGCCATTCACTATAAGCCTTAATTTCTTCAGGGTTGCCACGCTCTACCAGCGCGATTTGCGCCTCGATACAAAAAGAACTGTAATGAACTTCATCGAGAATTGCATTCATTATTTCCTTATGATCACCGCGAGCAATCATTTCAAGTTGTAGTGCTTTATTATACATAATTTATTTTTTTTATAATTAATAATAATTTCAATCATTCTCATATTATACAAATAAAAATTAATTATCAATATTTTTTTATATGCCAATATTTACTGTTTTAACAGGGCAAGTATAATTTTTAGAATGAACAATGCTAAAATGTACGGCTAAAAGCATATCGCAATTAACAAAAAAAATATTTTTTCAAATGAACCGCAAATTCTTGATAAAAAACAAGAGGTTGCATTAAAAAATACAACCTCTCTCCAAATTGGTGAGCCCGGCGGGATTACTTCGCTTACGTTGCGTTGACAGCGCTCGTTCGCGATATATCGCTCACCGGCACACTTCCGCTTGCCTCTCGCTTGTACTCGAACCCACTTCCCCGCGGGTTCTTATCCCAACTTCCCCAACAAAAAAACTCCCACTTTGGGGAGTTTTTTATTGGTGAGCCCGGCGGGATTCGAACCCACGACCCTTTGATTAAAAGTCAAATGCTCTACCTACTGAGCTACGAGCCCGAACTCAAAACTAAAAGCACATATAAAATATAAAAAATCTCAAGTCAATAAAAAAAATAAAAAAAATTTTTAAAATGTAAGAAATTTGTTAATAATTAGATGTTATCATGACTTCAAATTCTAAAAAACAGTGAGGGTAAAATGGAGAATAATGTTAATAATACCGCAGATAGCGAGGGAAAATACGAAATTTTGCAAAATGCTAATGGCGAGATTTTGATCATGATAAAACAACGTCACGGTGGGCCGGAGAATCCGCGTTTTGTTTATGATGGAGGTGATACAGCTTTGCTTTATCGTAGTCGTGAGAGTTCGGTCTTTTTAGGCGGAATCAATGAAGAAGCACGCAACCCGTTAAAAGTGGTTGATGAGGTTGTCGTAGCTGAAATTGATGGTGAGGAAGTAGCTCGCGAATATTTGGTTCCGGTGCGCTTGGTTCGCGATTTGAAGGCTGTTTTAAATTAATTTTTAATGTATTAAATTTCTTAAATAAGAGCTTGCTTTACAAGCTCTTATTTTATATAAAAGGACAAGTAAACAAGTTAAAGGTTATGCCGCAATGGTTATAAATTTATTTATCGGACTCATTTTGATTTCCGCCGCTTCCACTCTCATTACTCAAGGTAAACGGCGTAAGATTTGGTCGATTCTGCTGCTAATTGCATTATGCGGTCTCTCTTGGATGGTTGTCCACGATTTGCACCTTGTCAACGATTCCGGCTTTATATATCAATGGCTTCCTTATCCTAAATTGCAGGCTGATTTTAATATATCGGCTTCTTTACGTATGCAACAAATGTTAACTCCAATGCTTTATTTGTTGGCGGTTGTAATAGTTTTCAATATAATAGATGTTAGAGAAGGTTATTCGCTTAATATCAGTGGGTTAAACCTGCTATCTTTTATTATGATTATATTATTAGCCTCAGGTCACGATTTGTTTCAGCTTATGTTTGCCTCAGCCTTACTCTCAATCATTTGTTTTTATATTCCCGATGATGCTCAGGCACGTCATAAACTTTTTATATATAATTTTTTAGCTGAAATGGCGTGTTTTACGGCATTATCTGTTGTATACAGTGCAGTTGGTTCTATTAGTCTGAATACTATAGAATCATATGGAGCCAAAATTCCTCATAAAGATTTTGTAGCCTGTCTGTTGCTGTTTTCCTTCGGTTGTAAGTCCGGACTTATATTATTAAACGGACACTATAATGCACTGGCTTCACAGTCATTTAATCGCCTATGCAGTGTGTTTATTTTATCTTTACCGGTTTCTTCCTTGATTTTATTATCCAAACTTTCTCCGTTAATCAGCGATTCTTTTTTTTCCGATGCTGTTAAATATTGGTGTTTATTAAGCTTTGTTGTGGCCGGAATCCGCATGCTGATTACTTTTTCGCTCAATAGTAAAATTATTGCTTCAGCACAAATGTTTTATGCCGGAGCTTTTTATGATATATATGTTGATGGATCTGCTCTTTATACAACAATGCCTAAGGTATTGAGCGTTATGTTGCTTTTTCTCTGCATGGTTTATTATATGCCGATGTCTGGTCTTCCTGCCTCCTTGTTGAAAATTAACAAATTATTGCGGTTAATAATGGTTGTTACTGGTTTCAGTGTAATTTTCTTATGGATAAGCGATTCGCCTTATCTGCACCAATACTGGACAGCTTTTTATTATGCGGCAATTGTTGGATTTCTTATCCGCAGTTTGGTTATTGATAAAATATCAACAGATTTTCAACCGGAGGAGAAACGAAAATTTTTAGGTTGGATAATTATATTGGCTTTATCAGTAATTATTTATATGATGGGGCTTAATAATTGGCAATCTTTGATAAAACTATGGGGGGTAAGTATTATATTTTCGGCTATTTCCTCTCATTTATACGCTAAAATAGGTAAATTGGGAATTTGGAATTATAATTTTATCGAATTTCTTTATGACAAATTGTTAATTGTTCCGTTGAAGTTTTTCGGACGAATATTATGGTTAGCTTTTGATTTTGTATTTATTGAACGCGGAGTTATAGGTTCAGCCGCTTCATTTGGAGAGTTTGCTTCAACCAAATTGCGCAATTTGCAAAATACCGATACACTTTTGTGGCTGCTTTGGTTAATAATAGGGGGAGTATGCTTGACAGTATTTGCAGGAGTTTGTGCTTATGACTAATCCTCTAATGATGTTGTCTTTAATTGTTATAATACCCTTTTTGGGAATGTTGTTTGTTCTCACTTCTAAAGACGATTCTGCCGGTAATCATCACAATAGTTCCAATGTTGCCATATTTACTATTCTCTCCAATATCATCATGATATGGCAAATTTTTGCATTTGTGAAAAAAACTCAAAGCGGTATGCAATTGCAACAAAATATCAATTGGCTCGATTATCTCGGGGTTAATTTTGTTTTTGCCGTCGACAATATGTCATTGCTGCTCATTTTGGCTACTCATATAATCATTTTTGGCGGAATAATATTTATTCGCGCCGAAAACATCAAACAAAAGGCAATGATGGCCTTCTCATTGTTGTTTCTCAGTATGACAACCGGATTGTTTATCAGTAATGATATTTTTTCATTTTTCATCTTTTACGAAGGAATGTTATTGCCGTTATTTATGTTAATAGGAATGCATGGTGATTTCAAAAAAAATTCTTTATTAAACGGATTTTTTATCTATAACCTCGTTGGTTGTATAATATTTTTATTGGGAATTTTATGGTTATATAAAAATGATGGTGTGGTATCTATGGAAGCATTTGCTCGTCTCAATAGCAAAAAGACTTATATTCCGTGGATTTGGCTGGCCTTTACCATAGCATTTATGTTTCGTATACCCATTTGGCCGTTTCACTATTTTATTGCGGCTATCAATACCAAATTACGCAACCCGTTGGTTTTTATAGAGGTTTCTTTGCTTCCTCTCAGCGGATTGTATGCTCTGTATCGTTTTTGGCCAAACTATATTCCGCTCGAAATATCGCAATATTTTGTATGGATAAATGTTATTGGCGTCTTAACCATGTTATTTATCAGTTTGATCGGATTTGCCAATCCTGATTCACAATATCGGGTATTTTCTTATTCTACAATATACTATATCATGTATCTGTTGGGAATTTTCAGCCAAAACAAAAATATTTTTGCCAATCTTAATTATGCTCTTTTCGGATTTTTGTTGGTAATGGGAGGTTTGGAAGTAGTTACGGCTTATATTCGTCGCCAAGAGCTGTTGCATGGTAGCAGTTCACAAGGTTTTCTTTGTCGAGCAAGACATTTGTCGCTTATTTATAGTTTCTTGATATTTTCGGCTGTAGGTTTTCCGATATCTTCAATGTTTACTAACAATTTCTTGATATTATCACAGTTGTTATCGGTTAATATTCATATGGGGGCGGTTTTGGCTTTATCGTGGTTGTTGGTTTCCATATCATTGATTACCGAAATGCTGCGATTAAAAACCGATAGCAAAGAGTGTTTTTTAGGTAAATCCGACGATTTGCCTAAAGATTGCTTTATCTTTATGTTGGTTATCATATTTATGTTGTTGATGTCTTTTATACATCCGCTGTGGTTTGTTGTTACTTCTGCAAATTAGGAAAAAGAAATGCTGTCACATTGGTTTATAATGTTACCGGAAATACTACTGGTTTTGTTTGTTATAATTGCCGGTCTCATTAGTCGCTATCGTAATGAAAAAACCCCAAAAACTTTTTTTACTTTAGCTCAATTTTTTCTGATATTATCATTGATATTTACCGTAATTTTCTACAATAAATCGGTATTTCCGACATTTTTGCAGAACACTCCTTTTATAACTTTATTCAAATCTTTTGCCTATATATTGTCTTTAGGTTGGTTATATTTATCGTCTAAATGGTTTCTCAACAAAAATAGACCGTCTGGTATGTTTTGCAGCATTATTTTTATGCAATTGCTATTGTTTGATGTTTTGGTATCATCAGTTTCTTTGTTGACTTTAAGTATGGTTGTACCATTAATATTTTTAAGTAATATTTGCTTAATAATGCGTCATTGGGATATTGACAAGGTAAAGCCGATAGCATTTCGTTACGCTGTTACATCGCTTATTTTTACTGTTGCTTTGTGGATTGCCGTAACCGTATTTTTCATTTTATCATCAAGTTTTACATATATTGAAGTGCAGAAATATTTAGCATCTTGTTCTCATAATAATATTTACGTGCTTATAGCCGTGAGCTTCTTGGTTGCGGTTTTTATGTTTATGCTGGGACAGGCTCCTTTTCATATGTGGTTTTTAGATTTTATCGGCGGTGGTGTTTTGCCGGTATGCGGTTTTATTACTTTGGTTCCTCCGCTTATGGTCTTTTGCGCTCTTATCAATCTATTAAAAGATTGTTTGCTTCCTTTTAGCGATTATACTGGCTGTTTATTGATTTCTTTTGCAACTTTATCAATTATAATAGGTGCACTTTCCTCTAACGGTGAAAACAATATTCGTCGCCTTGTTGCCTATCTTACTATCTATTGTTGGGGTATTTGCCTTATAAGTTTGACGGATTTATCTTCATCATCAATTATTGCCTCGTTTGCATATATTATTACCTCAACCCTATCATTTGCCGGAGTTTATGCCGTATTTTTGGGATTCAAATTTCACGGTGAATATTTAAGTGATTTTGATAGTATTAAAGGTTTTGCCAACTCTCGTCCTTATATGGCGGCAGCTTTAATGATTTTTATGTTTTCTTTTATCGGAATTGCCCCTACTTTCGGCTTATCCGGCTATATGTTGGTTATCAATAATTTATTGATCAATTCGGCTTGGCTAAAACTTATTATTCTGATTGCCGGTATGTTTATCATCACCCGATCCTGTTTAAGTATTATTCGCGCTGTTTATTTCAACAACACTTATCGAAGCTATGATCGTCCCGATAAGTCTGTTTATATTTGTTTATTCATTATTGTAACCATAATATTTTTATCATTATTTAATCCTAATTGGCTTATGCGCAATGCCGTTATAGTTATTGGAGGTATCGGCTAGTGTGTAGTAAATATATTGGTAATTGGCAATGGTTTGATTATCCTGTTTTAGGCTCAACCAACGATTTTGCACTTAATTACACTCCCGTATTTCCAAACACGCATATAATTTTCACGGCACAATCTCAGTTAAACGGCCGAGGAAGGCGAGGGCGACAATGGTTTTCTCCGCTTGGTAATTTGTATATGAGTCAGTTATTTTTTTCACCGCTTCCGGTTAATCAGATGGTTTATATAATTTCCTTAAGCTTGGTTCAAGCTATTGAAAGTTTTAATCCGAAGTGTCACTTGCAAATAAAATGGCCCAACGACATAATTATAAATGATTGCAAAATTTGCGGTATTTTGATTGAGAAAAGACCGGATAATGCTTATGTGGCAGGAATTGGCGTTAATTTAACTCAAGCTCCGCAAGATACAACGTCTTATCCTGCAGCATCCCTCCAAGATTTCGATATTATTATTTCCCGCCAAGAATTTATTCATGCATATATTACAATGTTTGAACAAAATATTACCAAAGATTTCAAAGAGATAATTAACGAATTTTTACATCGAGCTTATCGTTTACACCAAAACATTACCGTTAATTCAGCCAAAGAAAAATTTTTTGGTCAATTTATAGGTATTGACGAAAATGGATTTTTGTTGTTAAAACAAGAGCAAGAGATTATAAGTATTAATACCGGAGAAATTTTATTTTCATAAAATAAGGAAGAATTAATGATAGAAGGATTTAATGAAAAAGGAATTTATTTTATTGCGTTAGGCGGTGCCGAAGAAGTCGGATATAATATGTTCGCCTATATTGTTGATGGAAAAATAATTGTTGTTGATGCCGGCTACGGCTTTTTGCAAGATGATTATCCCGGAATGGAGATGGGGTTAGCCGATGCCTCGTTTTTAGAAACTTATCGCGACGATATTGAGGCCATGTTTGTAACTCATGGTCATGAAGATCATTTCGGAGCAATCGGTCATGTTTGGCCCCAACTCCAATGCCCGCTCTATGCCACGGATTTCACTTTAGGTCACATCAAAGATCGTCTTAAAGAACATCATATTACTGATTTTTCGCGTCTTTATTCGGTTAATAATAACCCTAAAGTTGAATTAAATAATTTTATGGTGGAATTTGTGCCGATAGTTCACTCTTGTCCGCAAAGCTCCGCTTTGTTAATACATACGGTTTACGGAACGGTTTTTCACGCTACCGATTGGCGATTTGATGATGATAAAACCGGTATGTTACATACCGACTTTAATCTTTTACAACAAGCCGCCAAGGAAGGAATAGATATTTATGTCGGTGATTCCACCAATATGTCAAATTCTCACACTGAGCCGAGCGAATATGAGATCCGGCAAAGTTTGATTGAATTGGTGCCGCAACTATCAAATACTGTTGTTGCCACTTGCTTTTCTTCCAATATTATGCGGCTTGAGAGCTTGATTCTGGCCGCCGCGGCTGCTAATCGCACTCCGGTTATCTGCGGACATTCTCTCAATCAAAACTATCAAATTGCTAAAGAATGCGGTTATTTGCAAAACTGTCCCACGGCTTTTGATATTAAGCAGGCTAAAGACATACCGACAGATAAAATGTTATATATTTGTGCCGGTTCGCAGGGTGATTATCGTTCGGCCTTGAGTCGTATTGCCAACGGTGAGAGTAGTGATATCATCCTATCTCAAGGCGATAATATTATATTTTCTTCCAAAATAATTCCCGGTAACGAAGAAAAAATCGAGCGTATGCAGGAAAAATTACGTGATAAAGGCGTTAACGTCATATCTTCTGAAGAATATATGGTTCATGCGTCCGGTCATGCTACTCCTGATCAAATTTTACAAATGTATAATTTACTTAAACCTCGGGTAGTAATACCGGTTCACGGGGATAAACGCAATATCCGTAAACAACGTAAATTAGCTCAGGAAAACGGAGTAGGCGAGGTGTTGGTGGTGCGTAATGGTGATACTGTTTTATATCACGATGGTCAAGCCTCAATTGTTTCCGAAATTTTCACTCGCAAACTCGGGGTTGATCGCAAAAGGTTGGTGGCTTTAGATGCTCAAGTTATTAAAAATCGCCGGCGCATAGCCTATAATTGTTCTGTATTTATCAGCGTTGTTTTTGATAATCATTGGCAAATGGTTGATTTGCAGATTGACTCGATTGATATTTTGGAAGAAGCGGAATTTGCCGAGCTTAAAGATGAAATAATCGCCGATATTCGAAAAGACATTAGCAAAGAACTGGTTAAACTAAATTTCAAAGAAAATGCTGTTAAAGAATATTTGGCCGCCCGCATCCGTCGCCAAATATCCAAACGAACCGATATTAAACCGGTAGTATTTATGCACTTTTGTCATCTGCCGGAATAATAAACGGAAAATAAATACAAAATATGGATTGCTTTTTGTTTTTTTATAAACTAGTATTAGCCGAAATTAAGTTTTGTTATTAATAAAAAAATGGGGCTGTATAATGAAACAAAACCTTAATGTTTACTTCGGATAAATATTCTGAAGTTGGTGCACAAATATGTTGGTAATAATATTAGAAGAATAAAAGGCATCTATGACAAATATGATAGAATGTGAAGGAAAAAGATTATGATAATAGGTTATACCGCAGGTGTTTATGATTTATTTCATATCGGGCATTTAAATTTGTTAAAAAATGCCAAGGCGCAATGTGATTACTTAATTGTCGGAGTTACCTCAGATGAGGCGGCTCAATATAAACATAAAACTCCTTTTATTCCTCAAGACGAACGTATGGAAATAGTCCGAGCCATCAAATATGTTGATGAAGTTGTTTTACAGGATGATTTGGATAAATTAAAGGCTTGGGACAAATACCATTATGATATTTTGTTTGTAGGTAGCGATTGGCAGGGAACCGATAAATGGAAACGATACGAGGCTGAACTTAAATTAAAAGGCTCCAAAGTTGTTTACCTTCCCTATACTCAAAGAACCAGTTCCACAATCTTACAAAACACCTTAAAAAAATTTAATGAGGAAGTGGCATAATGCCGAAGATAAGCATTATTATTCCGGTCTACAATGTTGCACCTTATCTGCGGCAGTGTTTGGATAGTGTAATCAACCAGACCTTTAAGGATATTGAAATTATTTGCATTGATGATTGTTCAACAGATGGATCTTTAGCTATACTTAAAGAGTATGCCGCTTTAGATAATCGTATTACCCTTATTGAACAAAAATCTAATCAAGGGGTGGGTATTGTGCGTAACATCGGTGAAAAAAATGCTACTGCTGATTATATTCTGTTTTTAGATTCGGATGATTACATCGCTCAAGATTTATGTGAAAAATTATTGAACAAATTTGCTGCAAATGATGTTGATGCCGTGTATTTTAACTCGGCATTTTTTCAAGATGGCTGTGATAATTTCTTAACCAACCGCGACCGCCTCAAAGATATATCTCAAAAAATTCCGCCAACGGAAATATTTAGGGCATCGCAATATTATGAATCAGTTACTAAATTAACGAATCCCGTCTGGTATAAATGTTATAAAAAAGATTTTTTGCTTAAACATAACATATTTTGTTCTGAGGTCAGATGTTGTGAAGATTCTTTCTTTACAGTTAATTTTTTATTGGCAGATCCCAAGCTGAGTTATATCAACGAATTTTTGCATTTCTACCGAATTAGAGCTAATTCTTTAAGCAAAAATATTGATAAAAAAGTTGATATTTTTTTTAACGAATATGAAAAATGTATGAACAGTATTTTGAGCTCGGAGCTGTCTTTGCAAAATAAATTATTTTTTATAAAAGCTCGTGTCAGATGGTTGCGCTATTGGACTCATAATAAAATAAAGTCGAAAAAATGTCGCCAACTTAACCAAATAAGAAGAAAAAAATATTTTGAGCAGATTTTATCGTTATTCTCATTTTCAGATATTCAAAAAGCAAAGTTTGATGAGCGCTTTTGGGAGGATCTGTATGCAATTGGTAAGTTCGGACTATCATTTTATAAGGATTATAGCAGTGGTTATCTTCGATATAGAGTAAAATTTTTAATATTCAAATTTTCATACACCCCAAAGGAAAGAAAATGACAAAAGTTAGCGTAATTATACCGGTTTATAATGCGGAAAAATATTTAAGAGAATGCTTAAATAGTGTAGTTAAGCAAACTCTTAACGATATTGAAATAATCTGTATAGATGATGGTTCAACCGATAATTCTCCGCAAATCTTAAAAGAATATGCTTCCAAAGATGATAGATTTGTTATTATTGAACAACAAAATCAAGGCGCCGGAGCTGCGAGAAATAAAGGATTGGAAATCGCCCGAGGCGAATTTGTGTTTTTTATGGATTCCGATGATTTTTACTATGATAAAAATGTGTTAAAAAAATTATACAACGGTGCAAAAGATAAAGAGGTAATGATTTGCGGAGGTTCATCCGTTGAATTAAGAGAACGGAAAAAAACAAAGCCCCGAAAAACAGGTTTTCGTTTTGGTAAAAATTCTGTGGTTGATTTTAACGATTATCAATTCATTTATGGATATTGGCGATTTATATATAACCTGAAATTCCTAAAAGAAAATAATCTTAATTTTCCTAACTACAGAAGATTTGAAGATCCGATATTTTTCTTAAAAGCAATGCATAAAGCTCAAAAATTTTATGCTATAAAAGATACGGTTTATGTTTATAGAATTATTCCCAGAGCTAAAGAATATCTGACACCGATAATAACTGATTTAGTGCATGGTATGAAAGATGTGTTGGACTATGCCCAACAAAACAAATTAGATAAAGTATATGAAGATTTAAAAAACTCGATACTTACCGACTATTCATTAAGATTTCAATACATCGAAATTGATGAAAAGGATTGTTTTAACTATCTTTTTGATATTCCGACATTATCGGATGAACAGCTTGATAATATAAATGAATATTTTGATAAAAATGTTCTTATAGCAAAAGTGCAGGGAAGAGAATACCTTAGTTATTTATTTAAAAATATTGAAGATTATAAAAGCAGAACCAGACAAGCAGATATGCTCCTTATATGGGGCTGGAAAATGTATAAAGGGCCATCTAAAATTATGAAATATGCAATAGATAAGAATGTTCCTTTAGTCAGAGTCGAAGATGGTTTTTTGCGCAGTGCTGATACTTCGTGTAACACAAAAGTCAATAAAAAATATACTCAAGGTGTTTCATTTACCTTTACTAATGATGTTTTTCATTTTGACGCAATGCAATCTTCATATATGGAAAGA
>CAMOLN010000004.1 GCA_946618745.1 uncultured Alphaproteobacteria bacterium
AAAAACTCGTATAATGGTCATCTAATACAGAAATAAAAAAACAGCTCGATTACGTACGCTCAAGTACGCGCACTTCGCTGTTTTTCTATTTCTTAAATTGCTTGTTGTTCCGCCGTGTCTCGCAATCACCAACCATGAAAATAATTTGAGAAAAAAATTAAAATGTCATGCTTGATGGACGGGGGAGGTTAGCTATATTCGAAGTTTTAGAATAAGGTCATTGTTGAAAAAACTTGACTATTGGTGAGTGGATACAACTGAACATGAAGAAGATCTGGCTGTAGTGCAGCGTCGTTTAATCAATGATGTCAAAAACGGCTTTAATGTGGGAGTGAACGATGTGCTTCTATTCGGATTGCCTGCCGGCATGAGAGTGGAGGTTTTGAAAACATATTTTGTAAAACACAATCTTTCTGACGAAGGAGTGTTTGAAATTTTCAAACTTCCGCAGCAGGAAAGAAAAGAGGTTTTTGAGGCTTATGTAAAAAATTGTTTTCTGAGCGATGAAGCTCAAATGAAGATCTTTGAACTTCCTGTGGAGGAAGTGGTGACGGAGTTGTTGATTTATTTTGAAGAAGGTGGATCCCTTTGCTCAGAAGCGGAATTGTTAAGCCGTTACAAGGCTGCTTTGCAAGAGCTTGCCGCTCTTAAAGGAGAACAATAGTTTTCCTGTCTATTTGAAACAAAAAAGCCCTCGATTTGAAAGTCGGGGGCTGATTTTTTTAAATTGACTATCTTGAGCGATCCGGCTGTATGGCACGATAAGCTGTGCGTTGCGGTGCTGACGATTTGCGAGATTTATTTGGAGTGGGGCGTAATCTTCCGGTTTTTGTCAGTATGGTTATAGCATCATGATTTTTTAAATGTCGAATAGATTTTTCCGTCTGAGGTGTGTTGGCGGCAGATTGAGAATTAGCTTGGGGTTTTACATTTTTAGCATCATAATTTTCATTTGCTAAATCGTGAGATTGTTCTTTAAGGGCGGATTTTTCCATACCATAAACAATAGCTGTTTCTATCATTTCGGTTGCGAGATTGCGGTCTGTCTCTTTGTCGGAATTGTTGGTTGAAGAGCTGTTATTGTTGGTATCGGCGTTATTATTAGTTTCAGGTAATTCGCGGCTGATATCTTTGATATCAATATTGTCGGCTTGAGTGTTAACGTCAGTGGCTTCATTTTGGGCACTTTGCAATTCGGATTTAGCTTTATTTTCTATTTTTTCTCCGATTTTTTCCATAGTTTTGCCGACAGCTTCAAGTCCTTTGGCGGTAGCGGTAATAGCAGTTCCGGTAGCAACTATAGATGCACCTACGGCAATCATGGGGACTCCGGCTATGGCACCTAAGCCGGATGAACACAGACCTTTTCCGGATTCCATTAAAGATTTTCCGGCTTCTTTAACAGCTTCGCCTGCCTTTTTTATTAATTGGGCAGCTTTTTTAGCGGCTTTACCGGCTGCTTTTATAGCTTTTCCAACGGCAATTTTTATTTTTGCTTTAATTTTTTTACGCGCCAAACGACGTTTTTTCTTCTTCAAAGCTTTATTTGATGAAGAATCTTTAATAGAAACGCGCTTATCGTCAATTTTTTCAGTTTCTTCAATTGGCGGATTTTCCGGTTCTTCTTCTTTTTTTGCGTCGTCCATCTGCATTACCTTGTTTTTGTAGAAATTTACCCTGTTTGTTATAATACAATTATAGCATTTTTAGCAACAATTTGCAAGAAAATTAGTGTCGGTGACCAGCGAGAATTAAAAGTTATTATAAATATTCTTCGGGGTTTATATCATCAAGTTGGTCTTTGGAGACATATTCTTTAGCATACTCCATATAAACACCACTGGTGATGAACAGGTCAAACAAATCAGGGTCAAGATGTCCGCTATTTTTCATATCGCGCATAATGCTTAAAACTTGAGAAAGTTTTTTAGGGGTTTTGTAAGGACGATCGCGAGCGGTAAGAGCTTCATAGACATCTGCAATAGCCATAATTTTGGCCGGAATCGATATTTGATCTCCGGTTAGGCCGTTAGGGTAGCCGCTTCCGTCAATATGCTCATGGTGAGCACCGGCATATTCAACGATGTTTGATAATTCAGGCGGAAAAGATAGATCTTTGAGCATATCAATGGTTGTTGATATATGGTCATTGATTTTTTTTCTCTCGGCGGTGTTAATAGTTCCGGTTTTGACTTTGAGATTGGTAAGCTCACCTTGATTATATAAAAATTTGAGCTGTTCCGGACGATCCTCTAATAAATGTTCCGGTTGAGGAGAAGCATAAAGTTTGTTGTCGGAAATGGCTTTTTTTTCGTTCCAGGAAAGCCCTATTACGCGGCTGAAATAACGCATGAAAGTGGTTTTTGCAATTTCATCTAAACGTTTTATATCATCATCGGTTAAGGGAGAGTCCCCAATATTACATTTGCCGATAAAAGCGTAGTCATCAGTTAGTTTTTTTACTTTTTCAACAAATTCAGCTTGAAGATTCTCTTTAGTGTCAATATTATTAAGCCGTTTTTGTAAATATTCAATATGAGCATCGCGGCGCAAAATTTCAAAACGATTACGAATTTCGTGAATGCGATTGTAGGGAGTTTCTAATTTGGTCGATTTATCAACGATGTAGTCAGGGGTGGTTATCTTGCCACAATCATGCAATAAAGATGCGATATGTAGAGAATAAAGTTCATTTTCAGACATTTCAAAATTTTTAAAAGGTCCGCTAGTTGCTGCAATAGCAGCAGAAGCTAACATTCGCGTAATGACAGGGACTTTTTGACAATGTTCACCTGTATATGGGGATTTGTTATCAATAGCTTTGGCAATAACTTCAATAAACGACTCTAAAAGACGATTGTAGGAATTGGTTTGGTGGTCCAATTCAATTTGCAAAGCCAAAAGTTTGCTCAAAGAGATAAGTTTTTTGATGATGTCTTTGGTAAAACCGATTATTTTTCCACTGGAGTTGCGAGGGTTAATAAGTTCAACTACTCCGAGAAGGGCTTTTTTGCTGTTGTATATCGGAAAAGCCAATAGAGAAACCGTAAAATAATTTAATTCTTCATCAAGCATTTTGTGGGGAACAACGTCAAGTGAACTTTCTTTATAAAGATTAGAGGTGTTGAAAATTTCGTTATTTATGGCACACATTTCAGTAGGAAGTTTGGGCTCTTTGTTGTGAACTTCCGGTAAGAAAACAGGCGGAAAAATATTAGAAAAGATGATGTTGGGTGTGGGGCGATCATCGGGGATATTTATATAACTTTGTTCAAAATTCAAAAAATTGTCGGAAGAGACGGAAAAAAATAAAACTATATCTGAAAAAGAAATTTGAGCTAAGGTTTTGAGGTTTCGGTTGATGCGAGAGCTTAAATCATCACTTTCTGATGTTTCAAGAAGATCTAGTATAGTATTGTTAAAAGTTTCAGGAGAAATAGTCAATATTCGTCTCGTTTAGCTAATTTTAGATAATAAATAATTCAAATCATCATGACTAAGTTCTTCAGTATTCGGGGCATAACTTAAAATTCTTTCAATAACTTTTCGGCAGAATAATTTAGCACTGAATCGATCGCAATCAAAACGAATGCTACTGATAACTTTTAGCGCACTGAAAATAGTGGCAAAAACACTTTTAGGCAACAGAGCTTTGCGCAACAGATTGCGAATCTCGAAGTCGGCAGAAGAATTGAATAATGTTTTACGGACCTTAAATACGGGAGTATCGGATAAACAACTGAGAGCATGTTCAAAAAATAATAAATCGCCCGAACAAATTGAACGTGTTACCAAGCTATGAGTCAGACGTCCGGCATGATGGAGATGCTTTACAAAATCATGAATTTGTTCATCCTGCGAGTAGTCATCGGAAATCTTTAGAGTGAGTTTTTCTTTGATTTCGTTGATTAAATCAGTGGCAAAATCTTGTGGCAAATCATGGTTGAGCACTAAATAAGTTTTTAATTTATAAGATATGCGAGATATAATTTTTTCAATAACTTCAAAAGGAAGATTGTTACGATATACAATGCTTTTTTGCAATATTTCGTTAGAAGGGTATTTGTTAATGATCTTTTCAAAAGAATCTGGCGCAATATCGGATGATTTGTTTGTAAGTAAGTGTTCTATGACGGTGGCCGAGCATTTTTCGGCTATAGCATCGGAGATCGTCGAGCTTAAATTACGCCGTTTGGCAACTGCGGTTTGGCGAGGCAGGCTGGTTGCGTTAAGAATATTTATAAGGTCATTATCAGTAAGAGCAAGAGAATATTGGATAAATGGAACAGCAACAATATCGACATCTTTGAGAATCGAGTCGATAATATCAGAAGGTAGATTTTGAGCGTTTTTAAGGGTATCAGCCAAAACTTGACGGACTTTGATTTCGGTATCGCGAATTAGTATACGAAAAATACCCTCGGCTAACAGACGTTGCTCGGTAGTTATTTGTGATGAAATGTAATAGCCTCCTACCTTGCGCGCAACATTTGATTTGTTTGCGACATCAGGTTTTTTACGAAGGTCTTCTACATCTTGCTTATTAATTACAATATCACTCATAAATTTGCTCTCACTACAAAACTTAACTGAATTATATACAAATATTGTGAAAATTTCAAGTAATAATTACTTTTTTATTAAAAATTTTGAATATTGTTTAGAAATTTCAGTGGTTAAGAAGTTTGAATCGATAATTGAACGATCAATTACAGTTAAATCGTAATAAGATAAGGTATAATCAATTATACCTGCGTAATTTTGCAGTTCGGAGTTTGAAAAAGAATAGGCGGAAAATTCAGAACCGATAAGTTTAGGAGAGGAGACAGAGTGACGTATTTGCTCACGGGCTATGCGTAAGAAACCAAAATTAGGACTACTGTTTATACGCAAAGCAAAGTCTTCCATTGATTTAAAAATATCGGGATATATTTTTATACGATATGTGTCATCTTCGGTTTCTCCGATTGGTTTCAAGCCTTTTTTAGTGTGCCAAACCAGCATTTTATATAAAGAATTACCTTCTTTGACAACGCGCGATGATCCGAAATCAGTTTCAATAGCAGCAATAGTTATCATGATAGAAGGGGGAATAATATCAATTCGTTTAAGTAATTCGCTAATAAGATATTTGTAGCGCAAATCGCCGGTAAGACGAGTAAACACATCATATTTAGTTGCTTTGTTTTCAATAATTTTGATTTGTTCAGGGGTAAGATTACCTTTTTGTTTAAGAGATTTTTTTATATTAACGATTATCTGACGTTCATCCCAAAGTTGCTGATTTAACTTTAGGGCCAGAGGCGCAAGAATTTTGATAAATAAGATGTTGCGTTGTTCTTTATCTTCTATTGAATTAAAATCTGGAGGAAAGTTTTTTAATAAAATTGCCGGATATTTTTGTGTTTTGAGCATAAGCCAATTTTTTTCTTCTGTGCCGATGTAGCCGACTTTTTGATAAAGTTCGTTGAGTTTTGCTACCGGAATATTTTGTAACCACAATTCTTTAGCCAGAGCTGTCGAGCAGAAAGTAAACGAAAACAAAAATAAAAATATGATTTTTTTTATCATGATATTGTCTCGGTGCTACGAACTTCTTTAACTTCGGGAATATAAGATTTTAATACTTTTTCAACTCCGTCTTTAAGGGTGCGCATGGCATAAGGGCACCCTTTGCATGATCCTTGCATTTCAACTGTTACTATTCCATTATTAAAATCAATAAATTTAATGTCGCCACCATCTCGTTTGACGGCCGGACGGATACGAGCATTTAACAAGGATTTAATGGATTGGATAATATCAAGAGGCTCGGAAGATGATTCGGGAGAAAATTCCAAAGGTTCACAGGTGGTTAAAAAATCCATTATTTCGGCCATTATTAAGGGCTTTAATTCATTCCAATCAGCTTCGGGTAATTTGGTTACAGAGATCATATCAGAAGTTATGAATATTGAAATGATGTTACCCAAGTCAAATAATTGTTCTGCTAAAGGTGATTTTCTTAAACTTTTTCGATCAAAAAATTCTGCGGATCCTTGACGCGTCAGAGGTTGAGAAGGAAAAAAATTAATAACATTTTCATCTGGTGTTAATTGGGTTTCAATATTCATTTGTCGCTCTCAAAGTTGGTTGGTTGATTGCTGAAGTACTTTGTTAATTATCATGTTAAGGTAATTTACGGCTAAAGATGTTTGATAGTTAATTATTGCTAAGTGGTTAGGTGCAAAAGATGACTGAAGCGGGGCGTTACGGACTACAGATGGTTCTAACATACTGGTTTCATCCAGCGTTTTCAACAAGCTGGTCCAAGTAGGATATATATCATATTTTACCAAACTTTCCTTAAAATCGTATCCGAGGCCTTTGGTTATTTGTGCATAGGCATAAATTTTGCCGAAAGCATAATAATAGACGTCATCAGATTGAAAATCAAAAAGTGCTGATTGATATTCTCGGATATGGTCAGCGGTGCGATTGATAAGTTTATTTAAGTCACGACGTATTGATTTTATTAAAATTAAGAAATTGGTCGAATCGCAAGGAACAATGGTTTTTCCGTCAGAAATGCTTTTGTTAAAGACTTTTAATGCTCGAGCACCTTTTTTATATTGCGTTCCTGAAGAAGGTGCGGGAGAAAGATGATTTTGCGGGGCAACTAACCAAATTGTTCCTGGATATTGTAAAAATTCTGAGGCCTCTGATAAAGTTTCAGCAGCTGTAGCATTGGCGGTTGTAATGTTCAGATGAGTAAAAGCAGAGGCTGTGTTGCTGACTGCGGACATAACACCTAGTTGAAAATTAGGCATATTGTCGAGTATATAAGACGGAAATAAAATAGGTAGATTGGGAGTCCAAATTTTATGACGAGTTTCCTGATTGACAAGATAAATCAGAGAGTTGATGCCCGATAAATTGTGATCGGAATTTTTGGGTTGAAAAGACGGAGTCGTAGTATCATTAATTAACCAACCTCCTATAGGGTAATATAAAAAAACTATGGCAAAGGCTGTGATTAAAGCAATATGCCACCAAGAAGTTATGCGGGAGCGGACGGCTATAATTATTTTTTTAACAATTTTTTGGGCAGTTGAAAGATAATTATTAGCTATTTTTTTCAATAATTTATATTTTTGAGCAAATTTTTTCATATTCTTTTCTTTCTTTGTAGCAAGGATTGAAAAAGTGTTCGGACATCTATAAGGCGCATAAGAATTGCAAAGATGATAAACACAAATCCGCTGATAAGGCAATTAAAAGTTAATAGTCCGAGTTTGGGAAGTATACTTAAATGCAACCAGTTTTCAAATTGGCAATTAAGGCGATATTCAATAAAAATAAGAGAAATGCTCATAATTATGGAACAAATGACAATTTTACCGATTTTAAGTAATAACGGGCGAGAAGGTTGCCAAAAGTTTCTTTTTTTGAGGCCACGGAGGTAAAGCCATAACGATACGAAAGCAGCGATGGTAGTTGCCGAAGCTATGCCGACATGTCCGAACGGTCCCATTAAGATAATTGCACAAACCAAATTGGTTAATAAAACACTGGCTGAATATTTGACAGGAGTTTTAGTGTCGCCGCGAGCAAAAAAATTAGGAGCAAGGGATTTTACAAATACATAAGCCGGAAGACCTACAGCATAAGCAATTACAGCTTTTGCAGTCATGGCTGTTTGTTGAGCACCGAAAGCACCGTGTTGAAATAAGATATTTATAATCGGTTCGGCTAATATTACCAAAGCAAAAGCGGCAGGAATCGAGAGAATCGCACCATATTCAACAGCTTTATCTTGAACGGAGCGAGCTTGTTCGATTTCTTCGGATTTAATATGGCGCGACAGTATTGGTAATACAGCAACGCTGATAGCCGCACCGACAACACCTAAAGGAAGTTGTTGCAGACGATTGGCATAATACAGCCAAGAAATGGCCCCAGTTCCTACCAAGGATACTAAAATAGTATCAACCACCATATTAATTTGATAGATTCCGGCACCTAAAATTCCCGGAGCGATACGTTTAAACAGAGTTTTAATGTCGTCGTTTTTGATTAATGATTTAATATTGTATTGCGGACGTAGAAATATTCTTTGTTTGAGTAAAAACCAACGTAACCAAAATATTTCCAACAATCCGGCGACGGTTATGCCTAAAGCCAGGCCGTGAGCGGTGGTCGGGCAAAACGGCACAAACACAAAAATAGCTGCTATAATAGTGATGTTTAAGATTACCGGAGCCGCGGCAGGAGCAGCAAATTTGTTAAATGAATTTAATATTCCGGACTGAAAAGATACTATTGATATAAATAGAAGGAAGGGAAAAGTGATGCGGCAAAGGGTTGTGGCAAGAGCTACTTTTTCGGCATCACCGGCGAATCCGGGAGCGAGGATACTTACAACCCAAGGCATTAAAAATTCAATAAATAAGACAAACAATCCGACAAAGAAAGCTAAAATAGAAATTGCCGATGAAGCAAAGAGCAGAGCTTTTTTGCGGTTTTCACAAGCTAATTTTTGTGATAACATCGGAACAAAGGCGGTGGTAAAAGCACCCTCGGCAAATAACGAGCGAAAAAGGTTGGGCAATTTAAAAGCAACAAAAAAAGCATCGGCAGCCATTCCGGCGCCTAGAAAGTTAGCCAAAAGCATATCACGCAAGAATCCGGTAATGCGCGAGAGAAGTGTGAATCCGCCAAAAGTGGCAATAGCTTTGAATAAATTCATTGTATAAAATTGCTCAAATTAACACGATGTTAACTGATTATATATTATATTTTTGATATGGGAATAGCAAATTTGCGGCTTGTGAAGAGTTTTTTGCAAGAAAACTGCGGGTTTGGGGTTGACAAAATAAAAAAAAGTTGAAATAGTAGACAAAAATTAAAACATGGAGAATCAAAATGGATTCAGAAGAAAATAAAGAAGATAATAAAAAAGACGATAAACAGAAAAAAAGTGAAACTAAGATAGAAAAAGTCGGTGGTATTAAGGGTTGGCTTTTGCGTAAAGCGAAGACCTTTATGTTTGATGCTAAAAATAATAAATTGGTTTTGCCGCAAGGGGTTACTTTAACTATTGAAGAAAAAGCCGAATTGGAGGCAATGTTCGGTGAGATTATAGATCAAGCTAAAATAGTGGCGCAGCATCGTGAGCAAATGATGAGTGCTCAACAGCAGGCCGGTGTAAGATTCAAGGCAAATGTAGTTGAAGGTTATAACTTGTTGGTGAACGGAACTTATCGCGAGTTGACCGGTATTTTAGCACATAAAATTCATGAGAATCTACAAGGTATGTTGATGGTTAATAATCGTTTCTTAAGCGGCTTGTGGAAAGCTTTAAGTAAAAGTAATGATAATAATCAAAATATCGCCTCAATGTTTAAAAAAGGAAATGACGGCAGATAATTCGGCTGCTTGACTTTTTGTTTAAAATGTGTCATAATAGACAAAAGCAGTTAATAATAGAGGAGTAGCAGGGATGGTCAATTTAGATGGTGTTAGAGAAGCTATAGAAAAAGCTGAAAAAGGTACTGGTAAAGCAGAAATTTCTGAACCGTGGAAAACTGTTAAGTGGCTTAAGAAATGGGGTAAATCTTTAGGTAAGGGATTTGCTGTTGAATGGCAAAATATGACATCCGATATGAAGCATGATCTAGGTTTTATGAAAAATATAACGAAAGAGACTTTTTTGCATCCTTGGAAATTAGCGAAGGATATAAGAAATGGAACTAATCTTTTAGCTCAAGGTAAGTTTAAGGAATTGCATGGTAAAGTGGCACAACGGTTGGCTGCTAACTTGGAAGCGATGGGGATTATCGGTGATGAAGCATACGAAAAAATTTCTAATCGCATAAAAGAAAGAACAGAAGTTGGAAAAGTTAATGCAAGTGATCTAGCAAAGGCATATAAAGCTAGGCGTGCGAATGTTATGAATAGAAAAGGCAGATAAGATTTTTTCTGGTATAAAAACCCCCGAAAGTTATTTTCGGGGGTTTTAAGTTATTTATTCCATAATTTCCGGTTTGGCGCGTTTGCGGGCTAAAGGATCTAAAATACGTTTACGCAGGCGTAAAGATTTGGGAGTTACTTCCAACAATTCATCATCTTGGATATAAGATAAACCCTGTTCCAAGCTCATTTTGCGGGGCGGAATCAAATCAATCGCTTCATCTTTGCCGGCGGCGCGGATATTGGTTAATTGTTTGGCTTTGCAAGGATTAACTTCAATATCATTGGGTTTGGTATGTTCGCCGATAATCATGCCGGTATAGACCGGAACACCCGGATCAATAAACATCGGCCCGCGTTCTTGCAATTTCCATAAAGAATAGGCAATAGCGGTGCCGGTTTCAGATGAAATCAACACACCGGTGCGACGGCTTTCAATTTCGCCTTTATAAGGTTCATAGCATTTGAACAAACGGTTCATAACGCCGGTGCCGCGAGTGTCGGTCAAAAATTCGGAGTGATAACCGATAAGTCCGCGAGAGGGAGCATTGAAAATAAGACGAGTTTTGTTGCCGACCTGCGAGGGTATCATTTCAACCAATTCGCCGCGGCGGCGACCGAGTTTTTCAACTACCGCACCGGAAAATTCTTCATCAACATCAACGGTTACTTCTTCGACCGGCTCCAAAAGCTGACCGTTTTCATCTTTTTTCAGGAGCATCACACGGGTGTAATCATCCCGGATGGTGGTGTCGCCGGTAATGCCCCCGCCCTGATCTACAGTAAAGGTCATGACAGCTTCATTGAGCGCGTACCCGCTGGGAGCCAGGATTTCCCGGAAGGTGTAGGTGCCGGGGGCTACGGGGATATTGGGAATCTGACCGTTCTTGTCAGTATAGACCCGATAAATCACTTCATTTTTGTCATTGGTGACTTCAATCAGCGCACCGGGCAGCGTCTTTTCGCCGGTAATATCCAGCTTGGTCAGCGTGAAGGGATACCAGATCAGTTCATCATGCACTTTTTCGGACAGCGTGACGCGGATCACATGATCTTCGTCTGCCGCGGCAGGATCAAGGGTCACGGTAAACCGTTCCGTGTTGATCTTCCAGCCTGCAGGCGCGGACAATTCCTTGATGAAATATCTTCCATGCGGATAATTGCCGGAGAAGGTCAGTTTTCCTTCCGCATCCGTCATGCCTACCGCTATGAGGGTATCAGCCATCAGCGTGCCACCATCATAGTGGATGTCATTATCGTTATACAGGCCGAAGGTAAAGCCCTCCCCGGGGGCATTAGTGATAATCTGCCTTACAGTATCACCCTCATGGACTGTTTGCAGGACTTCTTTTTCTTTGGATAAGCTGATTTCAGAGGGGAGATAGTCATTGCCTACTATGACCACGGTTTCCACCAGGGGCGTATGATCGTCGGCATAGATCAAATCAGCCTCATAGTGACGATCATCAAAGAAGTACCCGTCAGGCGCGGATACTTCTACCAGGTAATACCGACCCAGCGGCAAAGTTTTGGACACATCGGGGCCGTCTGCTGTGGTGGTGATGGTGTCCGCCAAAGCATCCTGCTCATACCAAACTGTTCCATCTTTCCCGGTAATCGTTTCAGCAGCGTGAACCTCAAATACAGCGTCTGCCAACCGCTTTTCCTCATAGATCGGCCGCATGACGGTGTTGCCGTATTGATCTTCCTTTTCCTTGAAGCCGGTCAGCTGCAATCCGGTCTTTTCTACCCTGATCCGGCCTTTCACCGCTTCATCCTCGATTTCAAATTCCAGCAGGTAGGCTTCACCAGGCTGATTCATGTTTTCATCGCCTACGAATACCGCCAGCTCGTCTGTCTTTATAAGATACCTTTCGGGAGCCTGGAACTCTTCAATGTAATACAGGCCGTAACGCACCGTTTCGGGCAGCGTCACCGTACCATCCGCATCCGTTTTGAAGATGTCAATCACTTGTGTCCGGGGATAATGGACGGTTTGCGTGACATATTCGCCGTTGGCGTCTTTCAACCTGAAAGCCGTATTTGCCAGGGTGATCGTCTTGCCTGTTTCCGCGTCCACTTTAATGAATTTCAGCCGATAACGGATGGCTTCGTTGTTCAGGATCATGGTCGGCGGGTTATCTACATCTTCGGTGCCGCGAATGTAAATATCGAAGGGGGCTTTGATGGCGTACCCTTCCTTTGCTTTGGTTTGCTGTACGGTATAAATACCATAGGGCAGCAGCTTGGTTTGGGTCTTGCCATACGCATCTGTGGTGATGGTGTCACGCTCAAAAGAACGGGCGGCATCAAAGGAACCGGCTTTTTTCAGATACACATTGAATACCGCGCCCGGTTCCGGGGTTTCAATAATCCCGGCGTCATTATGGATTTCATTGTCACCAGCAAATTTAACAAAGGCATGGCAGCCGTAGAGGATTTCATTGCAGACAACGTCTTCATATGTGATGACTGCTTCCTGGGACTGCCGGGCTGCACTGGTGGTATCCACCATGGTATGCTTATCCGTGAGCTGATACCCCGTAGGCGGCGTCAATTCCACGATCTCGTAAATACCTGGCCAGAGTTCTTCCGTTGTGACAGACGCATCCTCACCAGCCGTTTTCATGCTTTCCACGACCACAGTGCCTTTTTTGTAGAGGATGGTTCCCTGTCTGTCTGTGATATTCTCACCGGCCAGTACCTGGAACACAGCGCCGTTCAGGATACCGTCGCCCCGGGTGGCAGGATCAGCCGCAGGATCACCGGCGTATTCGTCAGCATCCCGCTTATACAGCTCCAACCGCACCTGAACGGGCTGATTGGTGGCAGACAGTTCAGTGATTTCGTCAGATTTTACTGTGCAATTCAGCGACACTTCCTCAAAGACATATCCGGCTGTTGCGCCATGTTCCTTGATGATATACCGGCCTTTACGGATAGGTTCGGACATGGCGATGCCGTTTTCATCCGTCACCATTGTGGTAGCAAGGCCCTCGCCGTACTGATCGTCGTAATACACGTCAAACTGTACGCCGGAGATTGGATTACCATTGAGCCGATCTGTCTTTTTCAACCTGATCCAGCCCTTGGTTGGCTCATTCTCACAGGGGACATCGTAGGTCAGCAGATCTTCCGTGTCGATGGTTACATCAACGCTGAAATGATTGTCCACATAATGAGTTGGAACATTCGTTTCTTCCACGCGGTACACGCCCCAGGACAGCAACGGCGAAACGGCGATGCCGTCAGCATCCGTGACGATTATCGCAACCACTTCACCGTCATTGCTGCCTTTATGCGAGGGCAGACCGCTGATTCTCGTAATGGTAAACTCCGCGCCAGCCAGCTTTTCGCCGGTTAATTCATCGGTTTTGATGATGCGGATTTTGCCTTGAATCGGCGTATTGGTACAACTTAGATTGGTCGTTTCATCGGACTTAACTACGCAATCCATCGATACAAGATCGGTTACATAGCCAGTAGGATCAGCGTGTTCCTTCACGATGTATGTCCCTTTGCGCAGAGCAGGAGATACCGCCACGCCGTTTTTATCCGTGGTCATGGTTGCAGCCAGCTCTTCGCCATACTGATCGTTATAATAGATGTCAAACTGAACACCTTCAATGACGGTGCGATCCAGCTTGTCCATCTTTACGATCTTAATATAGCCTTTGGTGGGCTCATTCTCACAGTCAATCGTATAGGTTTTGTTGTCTTCACTGCCAGTAATCTTAGTGGTGAAATGATTATTGACATAATGCACAGGGACCCCACTTTCTGCCACTTCATAAGTGCCCCAAGTTAGAAGATCAGAAGTGGCTTCGCCTTTTTCATCCGTAATCATGGTTGCTACCACTTTCCCATCACTCTCTCCATTGTGAGAAGGCAGCCCGGTAATGCGGGTGATCGTAAATTCAGCGCCAGCCAAAGGTTCAGAGGTCAATTGGTCGGTTTTTTCAATCTTAACTCTGAATTGGATAGGCGTGTTGCTGGCTTTCAGTTCAGTTGTCTGATCTGAGAACACTTCGCAATCAAGAGAGACAAGCTCGTCAGTATAGCCAGTGGGATTCTCATGCTCTCGAACAGTATACTTTCCTTTGTGAAGCGGTTCAGAGATGGCAACACCATCAGAATTAGTGGTCATTGCGCTGATTATTTTCTCACCTTGAAGAATATCAAATTGAACTCCGGAAATAGGATGATTGTTCAGACTGTCGATCTTTGTCAGCTTGATCCAACCCTTTGTAGGCTCGTTCTCACAGACAACAAGATAGGTTTTGTTATTTTCAACGCCAGTGACAGTCGTGGAAAAGCCATTATCCACGTAATGTTTCGGAACTGTGGTTTCCTTGACTTCATATTCACCCCAGGTCAGGAGATCGGAGACGGCTTCACCTTTTTCATCGGTAGTCAATGTTGCAACGACTTTCTCATTTCCAATCCCATCATGAGTCGGAATACCATTTTTACGAGTAATCGTGAATACAGCACCCGCCAAAGGTTCATGGGTCAATTCATCTGTCTTACTGACCTTTACTCTAAACTGAATAGGCATGTTATCGGCAAACAGTTCGGATACTTCTTGAGATTTTACTTCGCAGTTCAAAGAAACTAATTCTGCAATGTAGCCTTGTGGGTTTTCACGTTCCCTGACAGTATACTGTCCTTTGAGAAGAGCCTCCGATTTGGCTACACCGTCTTTATCTGTGGTCATGGAAGAGATTATTGTTTCACCTTGGAAAATGTCGAAGATTACCCCTGAAATGGGTGTTCCGTCCAACTTGTCCGTCTTGGTCAGCTTGATCCAACCTTTCATAGGCTCGTTGGATACATTCAGGGTATAGGTCTTTTCGTTTTCCTTTCCTTCCACCGTGGCGGTGAAATGGTTGTCAATGAAATTCACGGGCACTTTCGTTTCTGCTACTTCATATTTACCCCAGGTAAGCAGGTCAGTGATGGCTTCGCCATTGGCGTCTGTTACCAGTGTGGCAACGGTTTCCCCATTGCCCACGCCGTTATGGGACGACAGGCCGGAGATACGCTTCACGGTAAACTCCGCGCCAGACAGCGGTTCCTGGGTCAGTGCGTCAGTTTTCAGAATACGAATCTTGAATTGAATGGGCGTGTTTTTCGCTGTCAATTCGGTTACTTCATCCGATTTCACGGCGCAATCCTGGGTGAACAGCGTTGCTGCATATCCTTCTGGCGCTGCGTGTTCCTTGACAGTATAAGCG
>CAMOLN010000005.1 GCA_946618745.1 uncultured Alphaproteobacteria bacterium
AAGATGAATATAACTCTTCCAGAGAAGATGTAATGGCTGCTGTATTTGAATCGGCATTTACATCATTATCCGCAATTGAAGAAGCTGCAAGAATAAAAGAAAAGCAAATCATTACCGAAGAAGAATACGAAAGAATTAAGCAGCAAGCTTTAAATAAATTAAAACCGAGTAAAGAATCTGATGAAGATGATGAATACAAAAAGCGTAATAGGATCTATTTGGTAATACTGATTATTTTAACGATAGCACCTCCGGCATGTTCCATAAAATTCTTTCCATCACCTTTCGGTACAGTTGCTACTGTTGCATGGCTGCTTTTTATAGCATATTGTGCTGTCAAAACATTGTGGAATGTATATGGTCCTGGCAAAATACTTGAAAAGCACATTGTCGGTGAAGGTGTGCGAATGGGTAGAAAACGAAGGTAATATACGGTGGAACAGAAAAATGAGTGCACTTGCTTGGATTATAGGGGGAATAGTAGCCTCTTGGTTTATACCTGATAAATTTGGTGCTTATCAGCTGTTGAGCGAGCAAGGTAAAGAAACGTTTACCGATGCTTGGGCCAGAAGAGAAAAGAAAGCAAATAAAAAGAATGCTTATGACGTATTAGGAATTGAGCCGACAGCAACAGCCGAAGAAATCAAAGCAGCCTATAAGACTATGGTAATGCGGTATCATCCCGACCATAACGAAAGCAAAAATGCCGCATCTCAATTCAGAATTGTCAAAAAAGCTTATGATATTTTACAAGATGAGAAGAAAAAAGCCGAGTATGATGCCAACATACTTCCTCGTGCGAAAAAGGTTTTGCTTGTCGGCTTTTCTATCCAGCAGTTACGGTTGACTTTGGCTAAAAATATGAAGATTGATTCCAAAAAGATTAAATTCACGCAAACCGGTGATGTTTTTATCAATGATGAGTTTTCCGCCTGTTGGTGTGAATTTGGTGGTTTCTTTGTTTATTATGAGCCGCAAAAGCCTAAAAATATTAAGTTTGACGATACAATCCACGAGGTTATCCTTTTAACTTCTTACAATATTTGTGAGTTAGAAGAAATGATAGCAATGAATTTCGGTTGTATGTCTTCTGCGATAGAGCGTAAATATAACGAATTTGATTGGAGTGGCGGAATAGTCTTAAAATATGGCGAGTATGCGCTATGCTGGCGAGAAGTTAATGATGACTACTATGAATATTATTGTCCGACAGTTTATTACACTCCTGAAGAAACATCTGCAGAAGAAGATGACTTTGATAAATTTGACTTTTCAGATGAATCCCAAGAAGATGTTAAAAATAACAAATAATTTTAATTGCAACTAACCAAAACAAAGACTCAACATCAAGTCGAGCTTTTGTTGCACTTCATTACTTATTTTTTCTTGCAAATATAAAGCAAATGCGAGCTGTAACCTTGTTGATCCGATCTCTCACAGGTTAAAAAATGCCATTTCAGAAAGGCTTTATAGCCTTTTTCCGACAATTGCTCTAAATATTCCTTCATAACATAAGCAATCCCATCGGTTGCCACATTGGTAATATATTTAGTGTTTGTTTTTTCAAACAATTTTTTGAAATCTTCAATATAAAAACAATTAAATACTTCGGCGGGAACATCCTTAAAACGACCGACCTTATCCATTACCTCATCCAAACGCTCAAAACCCAGATGAAGCAATCCGTAACCGCTGGCAATAGAAGCACAAGGTATATAAGCAAACATGCAAATTGCATTTTTCTTTGCCACCCGCAACGTTTCACTAATTGCTTGATTTTTATCTTTTTTGTTAAACAAATGATACATCGGTCCAAAGTTTAACACCATATCAAAAGATTTATCCGCAAACATACTCAAATCAAGAGCATCAGCAACCATACACTTAAAATTTTTTAATTTACGTGTTTTGGATTTCATTATTTCAACATGGCGCGGCGTTAAATCAACAGCGGTAACTTCATATCCCATTTTAGCCAAGTTTATGGAATAATGTCCGGTTCCGGCGCCGACTTCTAATATTTTAGCCCCCGGTTTAAGAAATTTTTGAATATAACGCATAGTGGTCAGATATTCCACATTATGACCTCTGTCGCTGAATAAACGTGCATCTTCTTCATATTCTGTATATTTATTTATAATTATGTCTTTATATTTGTTTATGACCATTTCTTTACCTTCTTAAATCTCATATAAAATACTATGATAAAAAACAAAACTGTCAAGATAAAACAGGTAATGCAACAAAGGTTGGAAGTTCGATATAATATTGACAAACTTGACAATTTGTTTTAGCCTCAATTCCACAAAAAGTTATTAAAATTATAATTATGGAACAACAAACAATTGATGAAATCTTGGCATCAATCAGAAAGCTATTATCCGAAAATGTTTCTGTGGAAATCAAAAAAACACAGCGTCGCTCGGATGTTTGGCTGATTATCTTCACTTGGACCAATGGATTGGAAAATATCGATGATTGGGCAATTAAACAGGTCTATCCTTTGCAATGGAATAAGATCAATCCTGTAATAGAATCCCATCATTGTTTCAGGGCCATTCATTGCCTCGAAAACAAATTTGTGTTTTTCGCTCGCTTTGACGGGGTGTTTTGCAAGTTTGAAAAACCATTAGACTATGATGTCTATGGCGGAGCACCTAATCACACCATATATGTGGGTGAATGCCTCGCTATTGACGATGTAATCAACTACATCACCGAAAATCGTAATGTGATTTTCTAAAAGCTGAAGCCGACTTTCAAAGTCGGCTTCTGCTATTTAAAAAACACCTAAAGAGGTGCTTTTTTATAGTTGGCGGATAGAGTGGAATTGCTTCGTTCACTGCGGCAATCGGCTAAAAGCCGACCGGCATACTTTCGTCTGCCTTTGCCTTGTAGTCGAACCCACTTATTTTCGTGGCTTCAAATCCCAACTACCAATAAAAAAAAGAGGGCATAAAACCCTCTTTTCTTATTGGCGGATAGAGTGGGATTCGAACCCACGGTACCCTTTGAGAGGTACACACGATTTCCAATCGTGCGCCTTCGACCACTCGGCCATCTATCCTCAAACCGCTTGCGTCAATCTAAAATATTAAATTTATTTTTGCAATATAAAATTGCCGATTCTCGCAAAATATTTATTTTTTTTACCTGATCAATAGTATAACAAACCGATTTTATTAACTTATTTTTCATAAAAATCGCCTATTATTTATCCTTAAAGCAAACTGTGCTGATTTTACCAAATAACAGTAGGATAATTTAATCGGCAAGGTTGCAAAACAAATGTTAATATATTACCATTAATTCTGTGGTTTTATCGGAGAGGTGATTGTTGTGCGTGAGATGATATTAAAAGCGGTTGCTAATCCTCCTAAAATATTATGGGGGCCGTTTTTGCCTGTTATGGTTAATCTCGGATTACAGTTTCCTTTGCTGTTTATGGTGGTCGGTACATTTAATATTAATCCGCTTATATTTTTGTCATCAATACTTATCGGGCATGCTTTTTGCATATTCTTAGGAGTAAAAGAACCTCATATTTCCGATATGACCAAAGCCTATGGACAATCAGCTAAAAAAACTAACAATCTTTATAAAGTAAAGGGGAATAAATTTGCGCCCTGATTTTGACTTTTTATCTATATTTGTTGAAGGTTTATCCGGTGCGGAGATATTTGTCGCTATTGTCGGCTTTATTTCAGCGGCGGCTTTTGCCGGATTATGGGCAACCAAATTCGGTTATTTGATATTGCCTCATCCCACTGAATCTCGTGTATCGGACTTTATGCCGTTTGAAAAATTATTGTCTGACGGAATGACTATTCGTTGTTATAATGGTTCATTGGCTCGAGTTTTTCGCGTCAACGGTATTGATTTAACCTTTGCGCCCGGCGAAAAAATTGAGTCTATGATGGAAGCGCGCAAGGCTTGGATTGATAATATGTCCGATCTGCAAATTACCTGTCGCGTCATAACAGTCCGTGAAAAAGTTCCGCTGGAAGAAAATGTTAAAAATTTTAATAATCCTCTGTTGGAAAAAATTTCCGAAGTTTGGGAAGAAAATGTTAATCGTGTGTTTTTCAATACCCACTATATTGTTATTTCTGTTCCCGATCGTCGAGATGCACTTAAAGACCTTAATTACGCTTCGCAATCTTTAACTGCAACTTTGAGCGAATACGGGGTTGATGTTTTGGCCGAAACAGAAGGCTCATCGGCTGATGACAGTCCGTTTTCGTTATATGCTAAATTATGTTCTCCGGTATCGCGGCCTAAACCGCTGGTAGGAAGCACCGAAGGTGCCCAATTGAATCAAATGCTTACCGCGGATCACATACATTTTACCGGTGAGAACGGTATTATAAAATTTTTTTCCGGTGATAAGGAAAAATATGAAATAGTTATGGGTATTCGCTCCTCCGGAGATTATGTCGATGAAAGCATGACTGTATCTTTATTGGCAATTGATTGCGAAGTGATTATGTTGCACAATATTCAAGCTCAATTTAAGCCGGCGGCTCGGGCATTGTTATTGCATCAACAACGCATGTCCAAAACCACCAGCTTTTCAGCCAACGTTACCGAGCAATATAGCGAAGCTCTGGCTTCTATAGAGGATAGTGATGCCAACCACCAATCCTTAACCAAATATTCCATGGCTATTCTGTTGCGAGGCGACAGTTTGGAAGAGCTGGATTTTGCCGAAGGTGAAGTTCAACGCATTTGCCGACTTTTCGGGGTTACACCGGTTCGTGAAGGTTGGGTAACTCAGGCAACATTTTTTAATCAATTTCCTACTTATGAAACTTTGCCACGTAATTATCTTTATCTTTCACGTGCAGTTGCCTGTTCGGTGTCATTTGATAAACCTTCCGAAGGTTTTTCCAAATCTGACTGGGGTAATGGCGCTATCTCGGTTTTCCGCACCACTTCCGGCTCAGCTTATCGTTTTCAATTCCATGTTTCTTCTGAAGATTCGGCGGTGGCGCACTGTTGTATTATCGGTCCAACCGGTCAAGGTAAAACTACATTACTGACCTTCTTGGCGGGACAAGCAATGCGTCATGCCGATTTACGCGTATTCTTCTTTGATCGTCATTTAGGTGCTCGTATTTTCACTCACGCAGTTCAAGGCGCTTATATTGGATTTGATGGCGATGAAAAAAATGTGTCGCTCAATCCTTTTGATTGTCCGAATACTCCCAACAATCGGGCCTTTTTACGTCGCTGGATGCGCGCGATAACTTTGGTGGATGATCCTGTTTCTGAAAAAGAAATTGCTCGTGCGGTAACCACTGCTTTTGATTATTTGCGTCCTGAAGAAAGAGTCATGACCAATCTTTATAAAAGCTGCTTTTCGCCGACCGGTAATATGCGCCGAGAATTATTCAAATGGATAAACCCTGATCAGTATGGTAATATATTCAATGGTGTAAACGATAGCCTTGATTTGAAAAGCAAAAGATTTATGGCTTTTGATTTTACTCATATCTTTGAAGATGAAACTCTGGCTCCCGCAGTTATCAGTTATATCATGCACCGTATTCAAACCGAAACAGGAGAAACGGGTGTTCCTTCGTTAATTATGATTGATGAAACAGCACCTATGCTAAAGCATCCGATGTTTAGAGATTACTTCATTATTGGTCTGCAAGAGGGACGTAAAAAGCGTCAGGCTTATTTATGCGCGTTTCAACAACCGAGTATTATTGATAAATTGGGAGTAGGCGAAGTTATTCGCGGTCAATGTCAAACGGTTATCTTTTTCCGCAATCCTCAAGCAACTCCCGAGGATTATGCCAACTGGAATTTAACCGATTCGGAAACAGATTTTATTTTCGGACGGTCTTATCGCGATTTTCCTTATGCGGTTTTGCTTTCGAGACCAGCCACCGGAGAGTCGGTAATTTTAGATGTCGACTTAAGTGGTTTAGGTCCATATCTTAAAATCTATAATTCCGGACGCAAGAATGTTTTGCTGGTTGAAGATTTGGTCAAAGAATATGGCGAAGAAAATTTTGTTACAAAATATTTAAATCTTTAGTTTGGGGAACGAAAATATTTGGAGTTTGGTTTGTTAAGTAGTATAGTAAAATTAGGCTCACTATGAGGAGACGGACGATGAGATTGCGAATTTTGGTTGTTGTGCTAATGCTACTGATGCCGCTGAAGGCTCAGGCCGCAATTACATGGGATTTCGGAGCTATTTCCGGAACGATTCAAAACGTTGTAACCAATGTTAAAACCGCGATTGATACTGCCAAATCAACTGTTTTAGAATGGAAATTTATTCAACATTTAGGTTCTTGCATTTCAACTGTTGCCGAGTTTTTCCAAAATGTCCGAAATGAGTATGATAGAATTAGGAATATGTACCTAAAATGGCGTGAAGATATTGTAAACTTCCAAAAGAGTATTAAAGATTTTTATAACAGTACAATGGATGTTTATAAAGCTGCACTTGATACGGTTGAAAATATTTCTGAAATAGCCACCAGAGTCCAGGTATATCTAAACGAATCTAAAGACCTTATTCAATATATCGGTGCTACCGTAACCAAATGTGTAGACAATACTGTAGAGCTTGTAAAATTCAAAAAACATTTTAATGAGCAGAAAGAGGAATTAAAACAAACTATTGAATTTCATCGGGCTGAGAAGGCCGCTTTGGAACAGGAATTAGCCGCATTAGAAGCTAATCCTAATAGCGATTCCAACGAAATTACCAACAGCATACGCGATACAAGAGAGAGAATTTATATCCTAGATGGCCAAATCAATAATTTTTTGGGAACTCTTGATGATATTGATAATCAAATTGTCAACTTTATTATGTCGCAAAAAGGACTTGTTTACGAATGTATTGATGATGTTCGAATGATCAGAGGACGTGTAGATCGTTTGTTGTGCAATATAAAAAATACCGAGATTAAAGGTTTTGAAAGTAAGATTAACCAAATCGGTAACAGTATAAATAACTGGGGCAATAGCATTTTGCAATTAAATAATACGACTCAGGATTTAAAAAATGACTTTACCGAAGGTTGTGCTAATGTAGATATGATTTTGGATAGTTGTTATTTATGCGACAAGGACCGAACAAATAATAAAGAAGCCTGCAATAAATGTAATATTTGCAAACCTACCCAAGGCGAAACTCTTTCCTATGCTCCGTTACCATCCGGTAATGAGAAATGCGAAGAAAAAATTCGTGAAATATTAGGAGCTCCTGGAGCTGAAAGTTGTTTGTCTTATAAAAATACCTGTGAAGAACAAATTAGTAAAGGTAATCCATATTCTAATACTTGTGAAATAAGTTGTAGTCCTTTATGCGGAACCATAGATCCGGGAAGTCAAACCTGTTGCAATATTTACAATTCTAAATGCAATGTCGGTAAAGAAAATTATTGCGATAAATACAGAGAAAATTGCAACGGCGGTCAAGGAGGCGGACAGATAAGTTTCAACTATTCCGTTTCCACATCTTCTGCCACGGCTTATGCCTTTTCTATAAATAATTTAGGTGATGCCAAAAGCGGTAATGATGAATATGGCAACCTGATAATCCCCGATAATATGGCGGCTTGTTGTCAAGACGATTCTTCTGACGCATTAAAAGATGGAGAAATGTATAAGTGTATTAATCGTTTTATCACCGCAGCCTATACAGAGGTAGGAACAGAAATTTCCGAAGATGATAAAATTTTCTTTCAATGTTTGCGTCGAACAATAAATCGAGATAAAGATTTTAAAGATATAAGAGATAGAACAGGTTTTACCGATCTTAAAGATTTTGATCCGCAAGTTCGTTCTTCTGATAATAAGGCAGCTGCAATGTTTTTAGAAGAGGCTTATGCCGAGTATCTTGCCGGAGCTTATTTAGATGCTTTGCGATCCTACCAAGACTCTCTGGAATATGCGAACGAAATTGCTAAAGAGAATAATTCCTCATACAAAGATATCGGATCAAATTGGGTTGCTGTTGGTAATATGAACCTTAAAGTTAATAATCGCATCAATGAAATCGGAAAAATATGGGCACGTGAACAATTAATTCGTGCGGTCAACAAGGCGCGTAATTATAAAATCTCGTCAAAGGAAAAAACTGATGCAAAATAGGTCTCTTATTTTGAAATTAGGTTTAATGGCAGCCCTTTTCTGTTCGGCAATGGCTAATGCTGAAGAGCCAGAAAACAATAGTTCGGAAGAAAATATTAAAATTGAAGCTCCTGGCACTACTAATTGCGATGGTAATGATCCTAACAGCGGACTTGTTTTAATCCCGGAAGAATGGGTTAAGCGGTGCAAATTATGTTCGGCCGGCGGTGAATTGGAATTTGATTACGATTGTCTGAAAAGATTGGCTTATGATTTCAAATATCAACCGGATCAATATAATCAACAATTTGAGGCCGTGCTGAAAATGTATATAGAAAATGATTTAAAATATTCTTTGATGCGGCTGACTGAAACAGGTCAGAATACCACCAAAGCCAAACAGGATGCCGGTTATGGCGGAATTTTGCAAGAAGCTGCTAAACAAGTTATGAGCGAATCAGGTTTGACAAATATTGTAGCTCCCCAAGACAAAGATGGTAATTTCATAAATCGTGCTGAAAATGGTTTATCCAAAGATAAAGATGGAAATATTCTACAGAGTAATGTTGAGAAATGTGTGGATGATCAAGGTGAAGACAGTGGACGTTGTGCTATGGAAGCCAATAACCGTATAACTACTCAAACCGCTAATATACTCAATAAATTGCTTGCCTCGGCCGCTATGATAGAACGAGAAGATGTAATTGATAGTCTGGTCGGTTATGTTTTACCGAACACTGATGTTAATAAGAATAACAAAGCTCTTATTCTTCCAAGTGATAAAGATGCCGAAGATGTTAACAAATCAAACAAGGAGAAAACTAATGAATAGATTTGTAAGCATCTTTTTATTAACAATAAGTTTGGTATTTGTTAATTCGTCTAATGCCCGTGCCGGAACTGATATCATTAACAACCTTTTGATTAAAGCAGGCAATGTGGTTGATAATATTTCCTTAAAATATCAAGAAATATCAATGGAAATAAGTAAAATTACCGAAGGAAAAATGTTTCAACTTGATGATACCACCAGTGATTTAATCCGTAATGCAATTGATGATTATTATTTAGTACAAGCCAAAATTAATCGAATTAAAGAAGATGTCGAATTAGTCAAGTCTGTTTATTATGACGCGGTTGACTACTATAATCAAGCTAACGAGCGTATAAATAATGCTAAAGAAAAAGCTGAAGAATTTTTGCATAAACGTGGCTGGTTTAATCGAGATGATGATGAAGATGATGAAGATGATGAAATCGGTAACGTCACTACACCTCGCACAATAGATGATAATGGTAGAATTGATGATACGGATAATGACAGATTGAGTAGGGAAGACGATAATAGCCGCCGCGGAAGCAGCGATAACAACAGTCGCGGCGATAATAACAACTCACGTGGCAATAACAACACTACCCGCGGCACTGGGGATAATAACAGCCGTTCCGATAGTCAAAGTGATGACAATATGCTCAAGAAACCGGGTAACAACGAAATAAATTATGGAGCAATGCAACCATCTCGCCGCAGTTTTATCACTGATGATGATTCATCAATTGATCAAAATAAAAATGCTTCATTAAACAATCAACTCTCGGAGGCAGTAAATGCTAAAAAATAGCCGATTTTTTGTTATAACTTGTTTGTTGCTGTTTGGTTGTTTTTTATCATCCGGCCGGTCGGCTTTTGCCGATAATTTAGATGACTTGCTAAACGGAGCAAAAGAAATGGGCGATTTTTTGGCTAGCGGTAAAGGAGCAGAATATTATAACGATAAAGTATCGGTTATGAGTGCTGTTTCAGGACAACCGGTTTATGTATGGAAAACTCCGTTGGGAGATGATAAAGATGGGGTTAATGTTGATAATAACAAACTTAATCGCTGTAAAATTATTAAGACGCTTAAACCTGGAGAACTCGAAGTTATGAAAGCTCGTCACAATACCGAAGCTTTATTGTCCAGATATGCCACTGATTTATATGTAGAATCAGTGGAAACGGAATTTGACCTTGATAGAGAAAAGCCTGTTGCTGGAGTAGCGCATAGCGCTGAACAAACTATGGTCAAACGTGAAATTTTAGCTCGTTTGGCTAATATTGCCACCCGGCTTAATGTTATAGTTTCATTAGAGGCGCGAACCGCCGCTATGGATAATATTAATAAATTGAGCAAGGTTGGGGCTTTTGTATTCGGTGACTATGAGTATAATGTTAAAGACGGCACTTGCGAGATGTCATCAGAAACGGATAATAACGGAGGATAACTGTTATGAAAAAATATCAAAAATATGCATTACTGACAGTTATTTTATTTGGTCTGATTTTTCCGTTAAGATCTGCCGATGCGCTTATTCCGTTTGAATTCACTTTTCCTGAAACTGCCGGAAAAATTGGCACATGGATTCAAGAAAAAATTACTTGGGTGCAATTACAAATTTCTTCCATCAATAACAGTAAAGTAGCTCTCAAAATCGGTGACGGATTGAAAATCGCTCGCGAAGTACGTAATTGCATTCGTAAGGTTTATATAGGAAAGCCGGTTAACAAATTGAGTGAATATTACCAAAGTTTCACTTTTCCGGAGAGTGATCCGTGTAGTAGATATACAAAAAAATATCCTTTTCTTGCTAATCTTTTGCGCATAACAGGCCAAACTCAGCAGATTCTCCGTGAAATTAAAAATGAAGATGTTTATATAATAATGGACACAGCACGTAAAGTTGCTGATGATGCGGTGCTTATTACCGATCTTGAGGAGCAACGAGAACAGCAAATCCAAGCAGTAGAAGATAAAGCTGAACTTGATAGGGCAACTATTGATGCAAAAATAACTATGGCCGAACAAAATTTAGCAATGTTAAAAAAAGAACGTGATGAACACGAAGGTACTCCTGAAGAAGAAAATTATATCAAGATGATTGCTGACGCAACAGTAGAATTAAATATGCTCAAGGCAAAAAAAATAGAAATTGGTGTTCGAGCAACTGAAGATAAAGCCCGTATAACTAATCAATTTTTGTTGAAAATTAACGAAGTCAAAGAGAGACATTTGGCAAATTCGGCATTACTAAAGAAGTATAAAGAAGAAAGAGATAAAATACGGCAAGAAAGAGAAGCTGAAAGAATAGCAAATGCACTTGATTTAGCTATTGAGGCCAAGAAAAAATATAGTGCCGATATTTCCAATGATGTAAGAGATACTATGAAAAAATCGTTAAAACGAGCTGAAAATATTAAAAATGATTTTACTAAAAACATCGTTGCCGCTCTTAATGAAAGCAATGACTATATTGCTTATGCCCATGATCCGGCCAATAATCCGGAAGTAGATGCTAATCTGAGTGGTACCGGCGAAGGTAAAAAGGAAGCTTTACAGGGTATGATTGATAATACTCTACGCCAGATAGATGTAATTGAAAAAATTATTAATGAGGAACTTACCTCTTTAGAAAAACGAACCATGCGAATAATCTCGCAGAATATCAATCATCGACTTGATCATAAAAAACAAGAAGGTGAAAAAAGTCTGATAATTGACTTTTGTCGTTATCAGGTAGGCAGAAGTTATACCAGATCTTTCAAGGGAAAAGCTGAAAATAAAAAAGATAAAAATAGTAAAGACGAAGACAAGAAAAAACAAGAAGATAATAAAAACAAACCGGATAATAACGAACCGGATAATAGCAAGCCTGAAACAGGTGAAGAATGGTAGTTCGGATTTTGGGGCAAAGGAGAGGAAAAATGAGACGTAAATTTTGGACATTATTAACCGCCATAGCAATTATATTGGCGCCAAAAACTTCCTCAGCTCTTATATTAAAGGCTATTGAAGAGGCTTACAATGTTATACCTTTGTCTCCGGTTATCAATTTTGGTGAAGATATTGCCGAAACCGGTAAATTGCTTAATAAAACCGCAATGAAAGTTCAAAAACTTACTATCCAGATAAAAAAAGATATTATCAACTTAAAAATTGCCCTTAATGATATTGCATTAAAAATAGAAGCTCTTTTTGCGGGTGATTTTGGTGTGCTCACAGGTCTTTTTAGCCTTTCTGAAGAAAAAGAAAAAGTTGAAGTCTGCGGTGTAAATATGGCAGATACCAATCATGACGGCATGGCGGGCAAACTTCAAGAAATTTTGTTAACTTACGGCATTGGCGAAAAAGAAATTGTTGATCGTAATCGTCGCAAATTTTATTTAGATAATGTTTATAATATCTATGCTGCAGTTCAAGTGTTACGTTACAATCTTTCCGATGATGGAGATATAGGACAGAAAATTACAGCTGCACAGCTTTGTTGCGGTGAAGGTCAAGGAGCAGATTGCGGACTTCCGGTTATACAAGGTAGCAATAATAACGATGATGAAGGCTTGATTGAAATGCAAATGTATTATGGCTACGCTTTAGGGGCTCTGGAAAATCTTATTAAAACTTGGGAGAGAGTTGCTGCTCTTAAAGCGCAGCTTCAATCTGTTGAAACTATAATGGACATAGAACTTAAACCTGATTTTTCTGAAGATACTACCGATACATCTTGGGTTGAACCTGCCAAATCAGCTAAAATATATGCTTCCGCTCAAACGTCTTATAGCCAACCTTTGGCATTTGCTCAAATGATTTACAATGACAGTAAGGCTTTTGATTTTGAAGAAATCATTAATGAGGATGACAAGACAACTTCTCCGGGAGGTTTTACCGGTATGGGTTTGAAATTTAGCCGTCCTGAATCCACTTTAGCTCCTTCAGCCTTTGCCCAAAATAAAGAGGAGATGGAAAGTTATCGAGAAATTACGGATATAGAAAATACTTTATCAAAAGCAATTTCTATCCATGGTAAAATCAGAAACATTGATGAATATCAAGAAACTGCCAAACAGCTTAAAAGTCTTCAAGAACAATATGCTAAAAAACTTAAAATTCTTGAAGATTCTAATCAGTGCGGACGTGATTACGTAGCTCGCTATTTTCGTAATCCCGATGAGGTATGGACGGGAATGAATCGAAAATTAACCTCGGAAGAAATCAATAATTATGATATTCGTAAAGGTATATCGGGTTGGGCAATAGATGCCTATGAGTTTGCCAAAGCCGCTGAGGCCAGCATTGATTTCAATGATAATAATTTTGATAAAAAAGAATTTAAAGTAGAAGCTGCAAATTATAAATCCGCAAATGAAGAAGAAAAAGATTCTCAAGTTACAAAAGCTTCTGGTGAAGGCGTGGATATTTCGAAAGTCAATCAAAAGGCCAATGAGCTTTCAGGAAACGATCCTGAAACAAATCTGGATGATCTTGCAGAAGAAACTATAGATGATAAAGACCAAACACCGGGAGAGTCTAATTTGCAAGATATTGAAGACAAAAAAGTCAGCGTCAATGAAGATAAATATAATAAAGGTCAGGGAATAAGTGAAGAAAAATCAAAAGCTACTCAAGATGAAAATCGCAAGGCGACAATGATTGCTTGGCATATCGGCGCATTAGCTTCGGAAGATTTAGGACTTAATGCCGGTCCCAGCACTGATGCAGAAAATCCTCAATGGGGAATTACTAATGATCGAAAAATGATTTGGAGTGATGCTAAGATTTTTTATGACCAATATCTTGAGCGCAAATATAAAAATATTAAAAAATATCTCAAAAGGTATATAAAAGCTGATATAATTGAGCTGTTCATATCAGTGCTTAAAGGTCAGGTTAAGAATATCAATCAAACGGACTATCAACAAAAATTGAATGAATTGCATACTGCCGCCAGAGCAGCATTGGATGCTCAAGAAAGTGAGGCCGAAGAAGCTAAAACCAAAGCATCTGATGATCTGGAACAACAAAAAAAAGAAATAGAAATAAAAATAAACCAATTATCCGAAGATGTTAAAAACTTAACTCAAGAGATTGCCGGTATGGTATTTAATGCTGAAGAAGGTGCTTACACTTCAATCGATGAAATCGTATCTACAAAAATTAATTATTTAGCCGAAGAAGATGTTAAGCAAAAACAGGATTTAGACAATCTTAAGAAAGATAGTGTAATTGAAAATAAAATAGTAGATAAGAAGAGTTTTAATATAGCCTACAATACAGATGATAATGGTCAGACAAAATCTCAAAAAGAAGGTATGCTAAGAGCAAAACAACAAGCTCTCGAGGCTGCCCGAAAAGAGTTAGACGATGTAAACCAAGCGATTGCCGCCGCTATATTAGATGCACAAGAAAAAGCAGCATCTTCTCAAAATACTGAAGAAATCAGTGAAATTATCCATAATTTCACATCATTAAACCCTAACGGATATAACCGAACAGCTGAAAATAATCTTTCATCAATTATTGAAACCGTTTTTCCCAATGAGAATTTATTCGGCAGAAATAGGATAAAAAAACAAATCACGAATGTTGCAGAAGATATTATCAACACCTTAAATAGTGAGATAGACAAGGTAGTAGATGAAGGTCTTGTTGAAATACATAAATTAGGTGATGATTTATATCTTCCGGAATCATCTAATCGAGTTAAAGAAATTCATAAAGAAATTATTACCAAACTTAAGGGAATAGCCATAGTTGGAACAGCTGTCGGATATTCTCTTCCTTCCGGCATTACTTTAGCCTCTCTAATTACTATGAATACTGATCCTGATATTGGATTTTTTGTCGGAGCCATACCGGCAGAACGCGATTTCAAATCGCCTCGTCCTATGGAAGATTTCAGCCAACCTCCGGTTCGTGAAGTTTTTCACTTTGATATGACCGACTTTGCTAATATCAAACCTTATGATGAGGACAGATATAAAAAATATAGTAATAAAGTATTTCATATGAGTGATGATAAGAAATTAGCCGCACGTGCTATAACTCGCGGTGATTTCTTGAACTATGGTGGTAAAGTTCCTGATTTATGGAAAATGATGTTGCAACGTAAAGCTTTTATTGAAACAGAATTTAAGCTGAAGGACGCTCTTAATCAAGGTTGTGAGGATGTAGCTC
>CAMOLN010000006.1 GCA_946618745.1 uncultured Alphaproteobacteria bacterium
GCTATTTTTACCGGCACCGTCAAAATTCTCTTTTCCTGAACATAAACGACCTTTGTAATCACATAAAATATAATAGTTTAGATTCAAATAACTGTCACAAGAAGTTATAGGCTTCCCATCAACCATAGTCGAAAAATTATTATATCGTAATGCCCCATATTCTCGAACTAATTTTTTCTCCCACCGTTTTAGTATTCGCAAATGTTTGCTCACATCAACTGCCAAATTTTTGTTTGAGCTTAAATCAATATCTTCGGCGCAAAGCATTGCCGACGAAGAATCTATCCTTTTGGTTGCTCCGCGAAATTCATCTAAATAAAAACGGCGAATTTGTTTCAGTGATTTTGCTATAAAATCTTTTATTCTTTCTGGTTGAGTAAATAGTTTGCCCAGCTTAAATTTATTGCATATCATATCTTCAAAATCTGCAAATTTTTGCTTAGTTTTAGGATGTTTATTCAAAATTTTAATCAAAATTTCTACTTCTTCAAATGCTTTCATCACACTGGCATCATCCCAGTTTATACCATTCTTAAGCGGTATCTCTTCCCAAGCTCCGCAACTTTGCGGAGATAATCCTTGGATATACAAATAATGAACAAATCTCACCATTGTTTGCACAACATCATCCGGCAAATCTTGCCCTTTATTTAATCTTTTGCTGCTATACCTCGCTAAATATCTTAACAACTCACCATGCGATTCTATTCTCTGATGCATTTTCCAACCGGAATCTCGGACCAAACTTCCATCATCAAGTTGCCAAAACACATGAGCCACACCTTTATTATAACAAGCACTTTGCGGATTCCTAAAAACACGATTAAATGCTCTGATTTCTGCGGCTTTGTTATAGGTTTTAGCCCATTCAACCAACCCTTCCCATAATTCTTTTCTATACTTATCCTCTACCAATGGCACCATTCCCATATGATCGCGCGGCCATTTTCTAATCATATGCTTTGCCGCAACCCCAAAAGTAACACTGGGAATATGATTATAAAACCTTAAATCAAAAACACCTTTTTTCTCGCTTAATTCGAACAACTTCTTAAAACTATCCTTCGTCAAATCTTTTTGCAAAAAATCCGCTATTTCTTTATTATTCGCAATAAAACAAACCTTTTTTCCATCATTTGCCCGATGCCAAATCTTCGTAATATTATTTTCATAATCAGCTGCAAAATTTATTACCTTTAAAGTATCTTTTTTATTCATCAATTTTCTCCCGACACTACAAACAACTTATTATACCTGCCCATCATCTAAAAAAAACTTAATTTTATCCTTAAGCGTGTAATTAAAAAAAAATATAACTTAAAAATTGTATAAACTTGTTGCATTTTAAAATTATTTTGTTATAATTTCTGCAGTTAGTTGTTAATTTCTTATACATGCGGATAATGATTGAATGGAGAATTAATATGCTAAATAAAAAGGACTTGGCTAATCTTGAAGGACTTTTTATGTTATATGCCGTTAAAACAAATGATGGAAAAGTTATGGCGGCAAAAAAAATGAACACTTCCATCGATACTTTAAATAAATATCTTGATATCCTAGAACGAGAACTCGGATCACCGCTTATCACTGTGAATGATCGCCGTTGTTCGCTTACTGATTTTGGTGAAAAAGCTTTTTCGATTGCCGAACAAATCATAAGCAATCTCAACCAAATATCCTATCTTAGAGAACGAGAAAAAGCTATCAAAGGCGAAGTTCGTATTGCTTGCGATCGTTGCATTAAAAACATCTTGAGTTTCAATTATCTGGAAAAGTTTTTCAATAAATATTCCGATATATCTTTATCCATAGATATTTGCGATTCCTTGCAAAATCTCAAGTGCTCTCCCTATGATTTATATTTAAGTTATGACTTTCTTCCTGATAACAATTTAGTTATAATTGCATCAAAAGACAGTCCTTGCGGATTCTTTGCCTCAACCGAATACCTCTCTACCCGCCCTCAACCGCAAAATATTGAAGATATTCTTTTGCACCACCGACTTATTCTAAACCGCTGTTGGCTCAGCTATATCCAAAATCAATGCCTCAATTTGCAATATCCTTCCAAAGATCCTTGTTTAACCAACAGCCATATTATTGTCAGTGATATGGTTAATGCTAATGGCGGTATCGGTATTCTTCCCTTAAAACTGGCACAAAAATCGCCTAAATTGATTTTCCTTAACCAAATAAAATGTGATTTTAATACCAAAGCCTACCTTATTTCACACAAAGAAACCAAAGACCTTCCTCGCATTCGCGTGGTAATTGATTACTATAAAAATCTGCTTAAATCGGTTTAATTCTATGGCAACAATGGCGACCAAGCCGGATCCGATGCATCAGCCGGAGTAATAATTTGACGTTCGTTATATCCGGTCAAATCAATTGAATATAATTTAACCGGCGGAGTAGAACGACCAGTCCCCCTATCTTGTCTGAAATACATCAAAACACGACCGTTTGGTGACCAAGTCGGCCCTTCTACCAAATATCCCGATGCCAACAATCTCTCTCCCGTTCCATCCGGATACATTACCCCGATATAAAATTGTCCGTTAGCCATTTTAGTAAAAGCAATATAATCTCCTCGCGGCGACCAAACCGGTGTAGCATATCTTCCCGTTCCGAAACTTATTCTTTTAGCATCAGAACCGTCAGCATTCATCACATACAGTTGTTGATTACCGCCTCTGTCAGAATTAAATACAATTTGACTTCCGTCCGGCGAATAACTCGGACTGGTATCAATCGCTCTGCCATAAGTTAATTGTTTATTCTTTCGAGTTTTCAAATCCATTTCATATATATTTGTCTTGCCGCCTGAAGCATAAGACAACAAAATCTTTGAGCTGTCCGGCGAGAAACGCGGCGCAAAGGTCATGCCCGGAAAATTACCCAACAGCATTCTTTGTCCTGATTCAATATCTAATAAATATACTCTTGGCGAATTATTTGCATACGACATATAAGTAATTTTTTGTAAGTTAGGCGAAAAACGCGGAGTCAAAGCCATTGATGAACCATCGGTTAAAAACTTATGATTTTCTCCATCCTGATCCATAATTGCCAAGCGTTTAATTCTTCTCGTCGCCGGTCCCGATTCGGAAACATAAACTATACGAGTATCAAAATATCCTTTTTCTCCGGTTAAATGTTCATAAATTGTATCGGCAATAACATGAGCGATTCGCCGCCAATTATCTTTTGTAGTAGTATAAGATTGTCCGGCGACCTGATTTTCACCATACACATCCCACAATCTGAACGACACTTTCAACTGTCCGTTTTCTGCTTCTTCAATAGCGCTTTGCACCAAAGCCTGAGCTTTGATAGCCTTCCAATCTATAAATTCCGGCTCTTGGCTCATTGAAGAAAATTCTTGAATGTAACTATCCTCGTCAATAATTCTGAACAAACCGGATCTTTCCAAATCCGCCTCAACAACCTTGCGAATTTTATTTCCTTGTTGTCCGATAAAAAATCCGTCATGAATCATCTCCGGTATAGCTATCGGCATCGGATCACGCATCGCACCGCTGACATCTATCGCTAAATCGGCTTTAGCGGGAATTGCAAATAACAACACGGCAAAAAAAGCAAAAATTTTGGTTTTCATTTTCAACATCCTTTAATGGCAAAAAGTTATTTTGATAATAACGATGATTTATTAAAAATCAATTAGCTTCTTGACAATTATGAGCAGATTTATAAACTATTATTATTGCAATCTACTGATAAAAAAGGAAACAACATCATGAAAAAATATTTATTGGCATTATGCGTAGTTTTGGGTTTAACTGCTTGCGGAGATAAAGCTAACGAACAAGCAACCAACGATAAACCGGTTGTGAAAATCGGAGTAAGTTTACCATTATCAGGAAATATGGCTTTTATGGGAAATGTTGCTAAAGAAGCTGTGTTAATGGACTTTGAAAAGTGGAAAAATAAAGATACCAAATATCGCTATGAACTTGTTATTGAAGATGATGGTTTTGAACCCAGAAAAATAGCAACAGCCGGCAATAAACTTATAAATTTAGACCACGTTAATGCAATTATTTCATTTTTAGATCAACCAGCTTATTATTATTTTAATCAAGCAACAGAAAAACATTTTATTCATATGACTTGTTCTTGGGGGGATGATTTATCTGATGGTATATATAATTTTAATAATATTACATCCCATGCAGAAGTAGCAAAAAAATTAGTTGGATATATGAAAAAAATAGGTGTTAAGCGTATAGGATATGTTTCGCAAAACAATAAAGGTCCGATCCATTTAATGAATAATATGAAAAGAGAATTGCAAGCGGCCGGAATAGAGTTGGTTTGGGAGGAAACCTTCAATATTGGAAACAAAGATTACAGAATGTTCTTGGCTAAAGTAGAAAATAAACCGGTAGATGTGATTATGTCGGTATTGTTAGTTCAGGATTTGTATGCTTTTACAAAACAAAAAAATGAAATGGGAATAAAAACACCTTTAACAACTGTTGATTATTTTGAAGACCACGATAACAAGAATATATTTAATGGTTATTTTTATGCGATATCTTCAAAAGGAGATGAAAATTTTGGAAAAGCTATTAAAGAAAGAACCGGTTCAAATGATAAGGCTTGCGTTGCTAATACATACGATAATCTTGATTTATTAATTTGGGCATATGAAAACGCTAAAAGTGAAGAAGGTAAAATTCCGACGACAGAAAGTGTTTCGGAAACATTACACAAAGTAAAGAATAAAATAGGAAGTATTGGTAAAATTTCTGTTATGAGTAATGGTCATATAGAATCGCCAGCTCACTTAAGAAAAATTATTGATGGTCAACCGGTTGACATTGAAGAATAGAATCAATGCTAATGGAAATACGTGAATTTAAATCGTTATTGCCCAAGGGTAAGGCTGTTTTGGGGTTTGATTATGGCGAAAAGCGTTTGGGCGTCGCCGTATCTGACCTGTTGTTGCTGACAGCTAATCCCCTAACTATTATCCAACGCACCTCTTGGGATAAAGATTTGGCCCAGATTAAAAAAATTATAGCGGAAAAAGAAGTCGGCGGTTTGGTTTTTGGTTTGCCTTTGCAGATGAATGGCGAAAAAGGCGAAACTGTCGCCAAAGTTGAACAATTTACCTCAAAATTAGCAAAAGAAATTGACCTGCCCTACATCTTTTGGGATGAACGTTTGTCTTCCAAAGCCGTAGAAAATTTCCTCATCTCCGAAGTGGATATGTCACGTGCCAAACGCAAACAAAAACTCGATGCAAATGCCGCCGCTTACATTTTACAAGGTTTTTTAGACGCTCTTGCATATTGCTGAGCAACATTAATCAAAACCTCTCTAAAATCTTTCGGTTCCTTAAAATTTCCAATTATCTGCGGCAATTTTTTTTCCATACCCCAAACATCTTCTTCATAAGCTATATTCTTTGGCAAAAAATGCCGACAAAAAGCCAGCTTTGCCGCTGCTAAATCACTTGTATCATAACCTATTGTTTGCAACAATTCTTTTTCATCTTGTTTTTGAACACTGTATTTAAATGATTTATCATACCACAATCCGAAACCTGCACCAGCCAGTTCCTCCCAAAAAAATTCCTTCCCCGGATCAGCCTTGCGAGCCGGCGCAACATCCGAATGTCCGATAATATTCTGCGGTTGAATTTTATATTTTTTAACTAACCTTTGCAATAAGGCAATCAACGCCTCTTTTTGCGCTTTGGGATATGGCTTTTGCCCTAAAGTCGGCGACGATAATTCAATGCCGATAGAATGAGAATTTATATCATTTTTTCCCTGCCAAGAAGAAACTCCGGCATGCCAAGCCCTGTGTCTTTCCGCAACAATTTGCCAAACTTCACCGCCCTCATCTATCAAATAATGCGAACTTACTCTGTGTTCTCTGAAAGAATTTACCACACTTTGCGGCGTGCAGGCCGTGCTATGAATAACTATCATATCAATTTTGCATTTACGCTCATCATAAAAAGGCAACAACTTTCTTCGCATTTTTATTCCCTCATAACTATTGCTGACAGCTGCGCAGCAAATCCGCCGTTTGCTTTAACCGTTCCTTTATGCGTAAATCTTCTGAAACTGTAATATTCATCCTCATTTGCATAAGTATCACAACCCGATGCCTCTACATTTTTAATCCCGTAATTTTTCAATCTGTCTATGCAAAAACACTCTAAATCAAATTGAAAATGCTTGTCTTTTTTGCACACAAAATACTTTTCATAATTTTTATCTTTAGCCGTAAAAGTCTGATAAAAAACATCATCAACTTCATAAGAGTCTTGAGCAATGCACGGACCCACCGCCGCCGTAATATTATGCAAATCTGCGCCTTTTTTAATCATTAAATCTATCGTATTTTCAATCACACCTTTCAAAGCCCCCCGCCATCCGGCATGAGCCGCTCCGATAACATTATTTTGCTTATCTTCCAACAAAACCGGCGCACAATCTGCCGTCCGCAAACCCAAAATTATATTCGGCTTATCAGTTACCATCCCATCACCGGTTAATTCAAACCTTGACGGATGCTCAATATAAAAAACTTCTGCGCTTACTCCTTGATTCAATAACGCTAAATCTTTTTTTTCCAAATTAAAAAATTTTGCAATCAAACCTAAATTCTGAGCCAGTTCTTCTTCATTGGCACAACCTTTCGGACTGACATTTAATCCGGCAAATTCCCCTTTGCTCACTCCGCCTTTTCGTCCGAAAAAGCAATGTTTATTTTGCAAATTAGGAGCTGTCCAACTCATAAAAACGATACCCCTTTATCAAGTTTTAACCCTAAAACATCTGCCACTGTCTGCCCGATATCGGCAAAAGTTTTTCGTTTTCCTGCATCTTTTGCCTTAACCTTATGACCAAACATCAAAACCGGCACTTGTTCTCTGGTATGATCTGTTCCTTTTGCTGTCGGATCATTTCCGTGATCAGCGCAAATAAAAGCCACATCATCATCTTTGAGTTGCGCAACAAATTCAGGCAACATCTTATCAAAATCTTCCAAAGCTTTTGCATACCCTTTCACATCTCTGCGATGTCCATACAGCATATCAAAATCCACAAAATTAGTAAAAATCAAACTTCCGTCTTCGGCTTCTCGCATTGCTTCAAAAGTTTTTTCCCACAATGCCGGATGTCCTGAAGCCGCCTTTTTTTCAACCACTCCGCAACCGGCAAAAATATCATAAATCTTTCCCACCGCAATAACCTTGTGACCATTTTCTTTGGCCACATCAAGCAAAGTCGGTGCTATCGGCGGAACCGAATAATCATGACGATTTCCCGTTCTCACAAATTCTCCTGCCTTTTCACCTATAAACGGTCTGGCTATCACTCTGGCAATATGATACGGCTTAACTTCTTCATACACAATCTGACATAAATCATACAACTTTTGCAAACCGAAATATTTTTCATGCGCTGCAATCTGAAAATTGCTGTCCGCCGAAGTATAACCTATCGGCATACCTGTTTTTATATGTTCTTCACCCAATTCCTGAATTATCACTGTTCCTGAGGCAGCCTTATTTCCTAAAAAACCTTTTATTCCGGCTCTTTTACATATCTTGTCCAACAGCTCTGACGGAAAAGAAGGATAATCCGGCCTAAAATATCCCCACGATTCCAAAACCGGCACTCCGGCAATTTCCCAATGTCCGGAAGTTGTATCTTTTGCCGAACTTATTTCTACACAATGCCCATATACTGATGGCAAATCAACCTTGGCCTCCTCTTCCGAAACTTTACGATTGTTTTCGCTTGCCGCATTAGCAGCTTTTAGCAAACCCAATTTAACCAAATTAGGAATTTTTATCTCCGGAAAGCTATCAACAATATGCCCGAAAGTATCAGCACCTTCATCTCCGAAATCTTTTGCATCGGGAGCACCTCCGATTCCAAAAGAATCCATCATTAAAATTATTGCTCTTGCCATTGCTTTTACCTTTACGGAATATAAACCGTATGCAACATATTGGTTCTGCCTTTGCAATTAAGCGGAAAACCGGCGGTAATTATAATATGATTCCCTGATTTTGCAAAACCTGCTTCTTTAGCATGTTTAACTGCACAGGCTTCAACATTGGAAAACTTCTTAAAACTCTCTTTGTTCACCTGTGGTTTAACTCCCCAAACAATTCCCAATTGGCGAGCCACTTTTATATCCGGAGACAATGCCAGTATCGGCAAAGACGGTCTTTCGCTGGCAGTTAAAAAGGTTGTAAATCCCGATGACGAATAACTGACTATTGCACTGACATTTTTCAACGTTGCTGATATTTCCGAAGCCGCAAAAGTTATTGCATCAGCTTCCGTAGCCATAAACGGATGCTTGCGCGCAGCACTCATCATCTCAAAAAACAACGGATCATTTTCTACCTGAGATATAATCTTATGCATCATTTTAACCGCCGCCTCGGGATATTTTCCGGCAGCTGTTTCTGCTGATAACATTACCGTATCTGCTCCGTCATAAACCGCTGTCGCCACATCTGAAACCTCGGCTCTTGTCGGTGTCGGATTACCTATCATCGATTCGAGCATCTGCGTTGCAATAATCACCGGTTTAGCCTGCATACGACAAAGTTTAACGATTCTCTTTTGCAACACCGGCACCACTTGTATCGGACATTCAACACCCAAATCACCTCGCGCCACCATTATTCCGTCCGATTCTTTAACAATATTTTCCAAATCATCTATTGCTGACGGCTTTTCTAATTTTGATATGATTCTTGCTTTGTCTCCTACCAGTTTGCGTAAATCTTTAACATCTTGCAACTTTTGCACAAATGACAACCCTATCCAATCCACATTATTTTCCAAAGCAAACTTTATGTCTTTTTTATCTTTTTCGGTTATAGCCGATATATTCAGCTTGGTGTTGGGCAAGTTAACTCCCTTATGCGACGAAATATAACCGCCGACTTTTACTGTCGTTTCCATAGCTGTTTTACTGCATTTTACCACTTTCAATTCAATATATCCGTCATTAACCAACAAGGTTTCTCCGGCTTTTACCGCCGCAAAAATCTCTTTATGCGGCAAACAAACTCTGTGCTCATCCCCTAAATCCGGCTTCATATCCAAAACAAATTTTTGCCCTTCTTTAAGCAACACTTTGTCTTGCATAAAATTACCGACTCTTAACTTCGGTCCTTGCAAATCCGCCACAATTGTAATCAGCCGCCCCTTTTCTTTTTCCAGCTTACGAATATATTTGATTCGCTCGGCATGCTCTTTATATGTTCCATGACTGAAATTAATTCTGAAAGCATCTGCACCGGCATCAACCAATTGAGCAATCAGCTCTTTTGTTGCTGAAGACGGACCGATTGTAGCTAAAATTTTAGTATGAGTATCTATAGGCATAAAATATTCCTTTCATAAATGTTTCTTACAACATAACAAAAAATAAGTTAATAAGGAGTTATTTTTAAGCTTGTCAAAAAAGTTTTTATTTGCTATCTGTTTAACATCAAATTTTTAAGGAGACTAAAAATGAGTGATGAAAAAACTGAAGTTGGCGGAATAGCCGCTGACAGATTACGTTCTCTGGTTGAACGCATCGAACATTTAGAAGAAGAAAAAAAGGCTCTTTCCGGTGATATTCGCGACATATTTGCCGAAGCCAAATCTGCCGGCTTTGATACCAAAATCATGAAAGCTGTTATCAAGTTACGCAAAATGAATGCCGCTGACCGCGACGAACAAGAACAATTACTTGATATCTATCGCAAAGCTTTGGATGTTTAACCACTAAAAAAGATGCTTTTCAAAAGCGTCTTTTTTTTATCTTGTAAGCTTTGCCAACTCAACTTCAACCCTAAGCTCAATTTCTGCTATTATTTCATTCAGCCTTTCATCATCACTGCTTGCATCTCTCTGTTTAACAAACCGCGAAATCTCAATCAATTTATCTTTTGCAATTTCTCCAACCAACAATCCGTCACGAATTTCATCCAGTTTATCCAACAAAATTTTGGCTTTTTTTATTACCTTCTCTCTGATTTGCTTCTTTTCTTCATCGGTAATCATCTGTGTGGCAAAAATAGCATCTGCCGAAGCCACCGCTGCGGTTGAACGCACATTTTGTGCTTCATTATTTCTTCCTATATTCAAATATTGTGCAAAATCTTCCCCCGAACCTATTCTTCGATTCGTCTTTGTTCCGGCAAGCTCTGCACTTTTATTAACATCTTCAACCTTAAACAATTGCGATTCCTTTATTAAAAAAATGTCATCTGCACAGTATTATCATCTTCCCTGTTACACATAGCCATGGCATTTGCCGCACTAACCGGAAATTTATTATCTTCATTACTGAAATAATTTGAAAAAACTGTTGTTCCACTGCTCCCATTTACAACCATGGTATAAATATACGACTTCTTTCTGGTATACCAGTCTGTTTGCACCAACGAAACACAAGATGTCTTCGACAATCCGTAAAAAATCATAACATACTTATCATCCTCCCCGTCCGGACATATTTTAACATCACCCCCACCATGATGATGCAATTTTCCGTTTGAACACATCTGAGCAGGTGCCAATTTTTGTTCACAAATAAAAGCCGCTACCGTGTCCGTCCCCTCACAAGTTCTGCCGGAAAACAATGTTGTATTATATACTCCTTCAAAACTATACCGTTCTGAAATTTTTTTTTGCAAATCATGCGCCTCACTGACTACCATATTCTGAACAAACAAATTATGAGCCGCGCCGATAACTTTTATCAATCCGTAGCTCAACATCCCCACCACCGACAATACACCCAACATCTCAACCATGCTTGAACCGGCTTGATTTATGATTTTTTTATTCATCTGAAACTCCCTTTTTTCTTCGACTTTAACATTATTTTATCTATTAAACAACAATTTGTGTAATTTTTTACTTCCATTTTTTTAAAATTAGTTTATAGTGATTTGCGTTATTAAACTTAAGTTTTATAAAAGGAGTTTTTTTATGAATAAAAATATTGCTTTATTAGCTGCTGTTTCAGCTATCGCTTTGGCTTCTTCTGCCAATGCTTTGGAATTCAGACCTTATGTTGGTGCTCAATACAACTTGACCAGCGGTAACACTGTTCCTGCTATTCCGGAAAACCTCAGTTCAAATGTTGATATGCACACTTATTCAGTATTTTTAGGTACTGACTACAATCGTTTCTTCGGAACAGAAGTTTTCTATCAAAATTCCAACAAATGGCACAAGAAATTTTCATTTGGCCCTCAAGAAACATTTAAATTTAAATCTGACTTTGCCGCTTATGGTTTAGATGTTTATGGTTATTTGCCTTTGGGTTGCGACCGTGTATTCTCTCTCTTGGGAACTGCCGGTATTGCTATCTATGACTACACTACAAAATTCAATATGGGCGGTGTTCCTGGCCAAGTTTCCGGAATAAATTATAAAGGCGAAGACAACGGTTTAGGTTATCGTTTGGGTGCCGGTATGCAATACAACCTCACCAACCACTTGGCTCTCCGCGGTATCGTTCGCTACATTTGGGCCGACAAATTGGATAACATGGACCACATGATGGAATATTCTTTGGGTGTTAAATACAACTTCTAATTCTCAAAGAGTAAACATTTATAAAAAGGAAGGGTTTTTACTCTTCCTTTTTTATTTTATTTTTATTATATTAAAAAAAACAACCTCTTGAGGATTCGCATCATGAAAAAACTGATTTTCTTTGCTTTTTTACTAATATTATCAGCTTGCTCCAAATCTCCCGATTCGTCAACCAAAGCTCAAGCCGAAACCCCGTCTATTGACAGCGAAACCGTTTTTTCATTCAACCTTGACAATCTTTCAACCGGTTGCGATTCAACATCTGAAATGATATGCGCTATCAACACCGCTATTAAATGTATCATCAACCCCGAATTTACAGATTGCGAAAAAGCCAAAGATGTTTTGCCGTCTTTCGTATTCATGCAAGATGAAAGTCTCCAAAGACCAACTTTTCAATCTTATCAAATTGATAAAATTACCCCTCGCGCCGATGGTATGATAGAAGTCCGCACCAAAAGCTCATGCAACGGCAACTGGTTCGGTCTTTGCAACGGAAATATCATTTATGTAATGAAATACAGCGATTCGCGTTGGATTATTACCGATATGTATGCCGTAGAATTTTAATTATTCAAAATTATTCTATATAGTTTATAAAATTCACCCATTTCATAAGAAGTAAGTCTGTCCGGTGCTGAAGCAATAATTTCCATCGGCTCTTCACTGTTCATTTCAGCCAAATCTTTTTCAAGCACCTGATTTCTCGGCATTACACCGCTACTGTAAAAAGCCATAATATCATTTATATATTCATCATATTTAAACTTATAAAAAGGAACATTTGTCGTTTTATCTAAATTATTATCCTTCAAATCATTTTTTTCTGATTTTTGTAAAGATGTTGTTTTTCTTATTCTTGAAGTTGGTATTTTTTCCGGCGCATCAAAATCTATCGTATCCGGAACAAAAAAATCCGGTTTTGTAACTTTTTCAAAACTCTGTGCTCCGGCATAACTAAACGCTAACACCGCAAAAAAACATAAAAACACTATTTTTTTCATTTATATCAACCATAAATTAACCAAATAACTCTTACCATACTATATTATGAAAAAACTTTTTTTTGTGTTAACATTTTTATTCTTTTCAAGCTTTAATGTTTGGGCAGACGATTGCTCAAGCATACCTTTTGATCCTCAAATAACCGTATCTTATTCTTTCGGCAACTTAACCTATGATAAATCAAAATCAATCTCTGAAATTACTTTTTTGTCGCGAAAAATTAATCAAAATGAAAGTTCTTCCTTTGCCGAAGGTTTATCAACCGTAGATGTTAATTTCAGAGTATCCGTTACTACCATGACCCAACCTGTCGGTTCAAATAAATTCTGCGTTATTCCAAATCAAATAGATGTTTTTATAGGTCTTACCAACCCGATAATTTATCTTGCCAATTCCCTAATTGAAGGATCCTGTAAATATAATATTGTGTTGCGCCACGAACAAACCCATCAACAAATAAATAAAACTACTCTCGAATATTATCTTCCAATATTTAAGGCAGCCGTTACTAATATTCTCAAAAAAAATTCTGCTATACCTATAAATAATACCTCTCAAATTGAATCTGTTACCAAAAATCTTACCGAAAAATACAATAAAACTTTGCTTCCTTTGGTAAATTTTATCAAAAAAGAAATTTCCCAAGAACAACTAAAATTGGATAATCAAGTCAATTACAAATATGAATACAAACTTTGCGAAGAATAAAATCAAGCCGCTTTGTATTCTAAAATTTTATCCAAAAAACTTTCTATACCTTTAAAAGCATAATCAATATATTTTTTATCTTTTGCCGAATTATTTTTATAATAAATTCTCACTGTTGTCATACCGGCCTCTTTAGCAAATTCCAAATTTGAATAACTGTCATCAACAAACACCGCATCTTGCGGATTAACCCCTATTTTTCTACAAAAATCTTTATAAACTTTTGCATCTTCATTTTTCTTGAACACGCCGAAATCTTCAACCGAAAAATATCTATCCTTAAAAAATTCATACAAACCTAAATGTTTTAAAATTTTTTCTGAAGCATAGCGATCACTTGCCGTAAAAACATATTGCTCTGCCGGAACTTTTTTTATTTTATCAATAAGATTATCATAAGGAATTATTTTTTCTACCGGCTTTCTTTTATGATAAGCTATAAATAAATCTCGCGGTTCTATACCATATTGTTGATAAAAAATTTCTCCTCCGTCACGATAAATTTTATATGATTTGGTAACTAAATCTTTCGCTTTTTGCAAATCCATTTTTAAACCTAAATCATATACCAAAGCTTCGGCCATTGTTTCATCTAATATATCAGCAAACTTTTCCGACTTTCCATATAGTGTTTCATCTAAATCATAAATTACCACATTTTTTCCGAAAACCACTTTTTCAAACTCCTTAAAAAAATCAAACCATGGAATTTTAATTCTTAAAATCTTTTAAATCAATTAAATTAACCGTTCCAAACCGCATTTTTTACATTTTCTTCCAAAAATTTTTTATGTTCTTCTTCAAAATCCTCTTTTATATTAAAAACTCTCGGTTCTCTGTATTTTCTCTCTCCGATATTTTCATTACCATTTAAAATATGCTGATTTCTTTCTCCGTTAAACAACAATGTCGGCTCTTTTCCTCCCAAAAGTTCCAAATAAACTTCTGCTAAAAGTTGTGCATCCAACAAAGCTCCGTGATAAGTTCTGGCACTGTTGTCAATATTAAAACGTTTACATAAAGCATCCAAATTATTATGTCTGCCCGGATATAATCTTTTAGCTATCTCTAAGGTATCAACA
>CAMOLN010000007.1 GCA_946618745.1 uncultured Alphaproteobacteria bacterium
ATTGAGCAATTTTTCGGCAGTGGTCTCTTTGATACCGCCGGCCCAACCGGTGTGATGGAAATATTTTTTAGCCGACAATTTGTTGCCGGTCAATTTTACTTTGTCAGCATTGATAACTACTACATAGTCGCCACAGTCAATGTTGGGAACAAAATTCGGTTTGTGTTTACCGCGCAAAATTTTAGCGATTTCGGCAGACAAACGTCCCAACACTACGCCGTTGGCATCAACTACATACCATTTTCTCTCAATGTCTGAGGGTTTGGTTGCATAAGTGTTCATTTTTTTCTCTCTATAAAAGTTAGAACTAAATCTCGGGAGTATTTATAAAGATTTATTTTTATTTGTCAATATAAAAATTAGCGTTTTTTCAATAAATTATTTTTAGGTAATATATTACCATTTTATAATGCATTGATTTTATTTATTTTTATTCATTAAGTAACTTGATTATTAATATAAAACATTTGGTATAAGTTGGATATTGATTAATATTTATTATTTATATGACCGATGAAAATTATAGAGGCGACCAAAATGAAAAGATTTTTTGAATATCGCTATTGGTTTATTGCTATATTAATCGTAGCTTACTATGCTTTTTTTAATACTTTTTCCGCCGATTCAGCTTTGCCGCAAGAACAAAGTTTGACCATTAATGCTATAGTAATACCCCACAGAGATGTTGAAATAAAAAAACAATATGTTGGTTATGTGGTGCCGATACAGCAAGCCGATATGTCCGCAAACGTGAACGGATATATTGATGAGGTATTGGTTAAAGGGGGTGAAAAGGTAAAAGTCGGCGATAATCTGATGCTTATTGACCAGAGAATTTACAAAGCGGAATGGGAGGCAGCTAAGGCGGCAAAGACAAAAGCTAAAGCCGATTATGACAATGCCAGAACCTATTACAATCGAGTTAGAAAAGCCGGAAAACAAGCTTTTTCGGCAGCAGAACTTGACAATGCCAAAGCTGCATATTTATCGGCTCAAGCAGCTTTACAGCAGGCCGAAGCTGCAGAAAATAAAGCTAAAACAGCTTTTGACTATACAATTATACAGGCTCCGATTGACGGAATCATCGGCAATATTGATTTAACCAAAGGAAATTATATAACCCCAAATTCAAAATTATTCAGTATTGTGCAATTTGATCCGATACGAGTTGTTTTTGCAATACCTGATAAAGATTTTATGCTTTTGGATAATGAGACATTGAAAAGCAACCAAATAAAACTGCAATTGGCAAACGGCAATATTTATGAATATTCAGGGGAGTATAAATACAGTGATAACCAAATAAATCGTGCTACCAACTCTATGAGTTTGTATGCCGATTTTGCCAATCCCGAAAAAAAACTGCTAGCTAATTCTTACGTTGACGTATTGGTGTTGAAGAATGTTAAAAATGCGGCCTTAATCAGGCAAAATTATGCGCAAATCAAAGATGACGGTATATGGGTTTATGTGATTAAAGATAAAAGGCTTAAACAGGTAAAACTGCAAATAGACGGGATAGTCGATAATTTTTATGCAGCTGGCAACAATTTTGCTAAAGACGAATATTTGGTAACAGATAAAATCGGGCAACTATCTCCTCAGACGAGACTTAAAGTTCACTTAAAAGAAGAAAGTGAAAAATAAAATGTTTTCGGAATTTTTTATAAATCACCCGCGTTTTGCCGGAGTAGTATCAATAATAATGGTATTGCTGGGATTGCTGGCAATAGCCGTATTACCGATATCACAATATCCGAATATTACTCCGCCGCAAATTGTGGTTAGTGCCACTTATCCGGGAGCTTCGGCACAAGTATTGGTTGATACGGTGGCAATACCGATTGAAAATGCCGTAAACGGGGTGGAGAATATGCTATATATGTCATCAACGGCCACTGATAACGGAAGTTATACTTTAACAATTACTTTCAATGTGGGAACAGATCCGGATATGGCAAGGGTTAAAGTACAAAACAGGTTGCAACAAGTTAATTCTCAATTGCCGGAAGAAGTTACCAAACAAGGGCTTGATATAACCTCAAGATTGGCCAATATGTTGGCGATGTTGGTCTTTCGTTCTCCCAACAAAACTTATGACAGTTTGTATTTATCTAATTTTGCTTATAATAATATAAAAAACCCGTTATTAAGAATTAACGGTATGGGAAGTGTAGATATTTACGGACCTCAGCATTCCATGCGAATTTGGCTTAATCCGGAAAAAATTGCTGCTTTAGGACTTTCAAGTAATGATATTACTCAAGCTATAAGCAGTCAAAATCGTCAAGCTTCTTTAGGCGCAGTCGGAGCTGCTCCCAGTCCGCAAAACAATCCGATTATGTTGACCTTAACAACCAAAGGAATGTTAAGCAGTGTAACTGATTTTGAAAATATTGTATTAAAAACATCAACAAACGGGGGGATTATTCGCTTAAAAGATGTGGCAAGAGTGGAATTAGGAGCAGACAGTTATAATATGAATGCTCATTACAACAATGAACCGGCGGTTATTTTGAGTTTGAGCCAAACTCCTAATTCTAATTCGTTGAATATTATGAAAAATGTTGAAAAAGAAATTAAAGCATTAAATGCTACTTTTCCTGATGATCTAGTATTGCAAACAGCTTATGATTCTACCGATTTTGTAAGAGCTTCCATATCAGGAATTATAGAAACTTTGCTCATCACTTTCGGATTAGTGGTGTTGGTCACCTATTTATTTTTACAAAAATGGCGCACAACTTTGATTCCTTTAATTACCATTCCGGTATCTTTGATTGCAACTTTTGCGGTAATATATTTGTTGGGATTTGATATCAATATACTTACTCTGTTTGCGATGATTTTGGCGATTGGTTTAGTGGTTGATGATGCAATTATCGTAGTGGAACGAGTGGAATATTTGATGGAAAAAGAAAATATGAAAGCGCATGATGCCGCCGTAAAAGCAATGCAACAAATCGGCAGTGCTATAGTGGCGACTACTTTTGTGTTGCTTTCTATATTTGTGCCGGTCGGTCTGATGGCGGGAATAACCGGAAAAATATATCAACAATTTGCCATAACCATAGCAACATCGGTTACTTTTTCGGCAATCAATGCTTTAACTTTGTCGCCGGCGTTATGTGCTATTTTTTTACAAAAAATCAGAGACGAACCAAAATCTAAACCTCGTTTTTTTACGAAATTTGATGAACTGATTGATAAAGGCCGTAAACAATATATGAAAGCGGTAACTTATTTTGCTAAAAATATTAAAATGACTCTTTTAACAATACTAGGAGTTATGGTATTGATATCACTATGTTTTAAGCTGACTGCAACATCTTTTTTGCCGGAAGAAGACCAAGGTATTATTTTTGCAAATTTACAATTATCCAATACAGCAACTATTAATCAGACCAACAATGTTCTTCATGATTTAGCTAAAGGGATTTTACAAATTAAAGGAGTTAAATATTTTATTGCTGTTGCAGGATATTCCATGTTAGGCGGATCGGGAGAAAATGTAGCTTTAGGAGTTGTCGGACTGGATAACTGGGATAAACGCAAAGATAAATCCCTGTCTATGGCCTCGATAAATCAACTATTGAGAGAAAAATACGGTAAAAATTCTTTAGCTCAGATTGATTTTTTCGCACCTCCCTCAATCCCGGGAGTGGGAAATTCAGACGGATTATCAATGGAATTATTAGCTACTGATGGTAATATAACAGCTGTGCAACTTTATCAAAAACTGCAGGATTTTTTGCAAAATTTGAACTCCAACCCGAAAATTGCTTATGCATTCAGCACCTATCGCGCCGATACTCCGCATATTTATCTTGATATTGATCGCACAAAAATGGAAAGTCATAATGTTGCTTTGTCGACTTTATTTGAAACTTTGGGAAATAATTTGGGATCATCTTATGTGAATAATATAACTTCGGAAGGACAAATAAATAAAGTAATTGTGCAGGCTGATTTTCCTTATCGAAAAAATATTGATAATGTGATGAACTTATATGTTAAATCCGACAATGGAAAAATGATTATGGTTAAAAGTTTTATCGATAGTCATAATCAGATATCTCCTAATATTTTATATCGTTATAATCTATACAGTGCTGCTGCAATTAATGCACAGACCAAAACAAATATCTCAACGGGAGATGCTATTAAGGCAACTGAAAATTTAGCTCAACAGACATTAGGAAAAAATTATAAAATTGCTTGGACAGGATTGAGTCTTCAAGAAGTTGAAGCGGCCGGGCTGGTAACTATTTTAATGTCATTAGCTTTTGTATTTTGTTATCTGTTTTTAACAGCTCTTTATGAAAGCTGGATGTTAAGCTGGGCGGTAATGTTTTCGACTATTTTTGCAATTTTGGGAGCTTTAACCGGACTTCATTTAAGCGGACAAGACTTAAGTATTTATGCGCAATTGGGGCTAGTAATGTTAATCGGTTTGGCGGCAAAAAATGCCATTTTGATTGTGGAGTTTACCAAAGATTATCGTGAAAAAGGTTTCTCTATATTAGAATCGGCACAGAAAGGAGCTGATGAACGTTTTCGCGCGGTATTGATGACAGCTCTGACTTTTATTTTAGGGGTGTTTCCGATGATTATTGTAAAAGGAGCCGGGGCAGCAAGTCAACATGCAATCGGAACAGCAATTTTTTATGGAATGATTGCCGCTACTTTAATCGGAATAATATTTATTCCGGCATTATTTGCTTTGTTTGAAAACATAAAAGAACGTAGTTGGCATAAAAATTCCCAGGAGCAGATCAATGCTCAATAAAATCAAAATTATATTTTGTATATTTTTAATGATCGGGTGCAGCGTAGGACCTGATTATCATCGTCCCGAACTATACACTGATCGGCAACTTACAGAAAATCTGAATTTAAATAACAACGGTCATTTTTATCCGGATAAAGATTGGTATAAGTCTTTAGGCGATGAAAACTTAAACCAATTTATCAATGATGCATTGCATAATGCTCCGGATTTGATAACAGCCTATGAAAAATTGCGGCAAACACGTATAAATTTAGGATTGGCTCGTGCGGAATGGGGACCGGAAATTTCATTAACCGGAAGCTATAATCAAAGTGATGCTTTTGAAAGTTCTGATTATAAGAATAAATCATCTTATTATCAAAGCGGTTTTGATGCTTCTTGGGAGCTTGATATATGGGGCGGAATAAGACGTTTGAACGAAAGCAAAAAAGCTATGATGAGGGCAGCAGAAGCCGATTTGGATAATGTAAAAGTATTATTAATCGCAGAAATCGCAGCTAATTATATTAATTATCGTAAAAGTGAAAAATTGCTGCAAATTACCGAACACAATCTTAAATTGCAACAAGATATTTATGATATAATAAAGAAAAAATATTCTGCCGGTTTGAGCGATGATTTATCTCTACAACAATCGCATTCTGCAGTGCTCACTACACAAACCCAAATCCCGCCGCTACGGTCGGCAAATAATCTTTATAAAAACAATATTGCCTTGCTGAGCGGGAAGTTGCCTAATCAAATAAGTTTTAAGAAGAGTGAGATAATGAATAAAAAACCATATATCAGTTTGAAAGATTTGTATAATTTACCGGCAGCTATAATAAAGAATCGGCCGGATGTAAAAGAGGCTGAACAAAATCTTATTGCTCAAAATGCTTTAATCGGTAATCGTATTGCCGCTCTCTTTCCTTCAATCTCATTAAGCGGGTTTTTAGGTTGGCAAAACACTACTCTGTCTCCTTTTATATCCTCTGATTATCAAGTTTATAATTGGACAGACGCTGTTGATGTGCCGTTAATTGATTGGAAAAAGCGAGTTAATCAAATTAATTTACAAAAATCCATAACCAAGCAAGCCTTATCCGATTACAATAAGAGTATTTTGAATGCCGTAAGCGATATAAACAATGCGATGAAAAATTTAACCGAAAGTGCCGACAAACTGGAAAACAGTAATAATAATCAGATTGCACAGGCAAAAATTTTAGAATTAAGTTTGAATAAATACAAAAACGGATTAATTAACTTCAGCGAGGTTTTGACTGCAGAACACAGTAAACTCTCCGCTGAACAACAATATGTAGAAACCTTGGGCGAGTGGTATTTGAATTTTATAAGTTTTTATAAAAGTATCGGTGGCGGTTTTGTATCTATTCAACATCTTCCTCTTCACGACGACCGAAGGGACGCTGCAAATGAGTGCGACGAACCCGATAAACATTAATATTGGTTATCTCGGGGATAGTATGGGTACGTGTCCAATATCCTTTTTCCTTCATACAACTGACATATTTATGCGGATCAATATCACGATCATCAAAAGGTGAATTAACAATTAACGGTTGAGCTCCTTCATAAGGAACATAAGTAGCCCAAATTCCCCTATCAGAATTCCAGTCAGCACGTGTATCTAATTTGGTTTCCTCAGTATAGAACCATGACTTAAAGTCAGGCACCCATTTAACTGCTTTGCCGTATTTAAGACATTCATTATGGTCGCGCACAAACCTTTCAACTCCGGTGCGAGTACGTTCCCAGTGATATACCAACTGCCCTACTCCTCCTGAAAAATAGGAGCAGGACCATAAAAAGCAACAAAGCAACAAAAACGAAACTTTTTTCATATTAAAAGTCCAAATTAGTATAATTGCGGGCGGGAATAATACCCGGAACTGTGTCTTTAAGCAAATCCTTAAAAGAAGGACGCGATTTTATTTTAGAATACCATAATTTACTCAAAGGAAAACCGTCCCATGGAACATCTCCCAGATAATCAACTATGGAAATATGAGCTGCGGCAGTCAAATCGGCTAAACTGATATCCTCTCCGCAAAGATAGGCGTGCTTTTCCAACAGCCACTCGATATATTCGAAATGATAGCCCAAGTTATTGAGACCGGCGCGTAACACCATCGAATCAGGTGACTGAGCATAAGCGAATCTCTTATAAATTTTTTCCCAAACTATATTGCGATAAACTTCCTGATAAAATTTATTATCAAACCAATCAATCATGCGGCGAATTTCGGCGCGTTGCTCCGGACTGCCGAAAATTAACGGAACGGACTTATCGGTTTCTTCCAAATATTCACTAATAGCATAATGACCGATTATTACTTTACCGTCATTAAGATATATCGGTAAAGTTCCTGAAGGATTAAGTTTATAGATATCAGGCGATAAATGCCATGGCTCTTCGGACTTAAGCACGAAAAGCATCTTTTTTTCACTCATCTGTAAGCGAATCTTTCTGGCAGACGGCGATGTAGTGTGATGTATTAATAAAACCATAGTATTAAGAAATATATATGTTCTTTATGATAACGTCAAGCAAGTTATTACTTTTATTATCATTGTTCGGAATTATTATTTTTTATTGATGAAATTTCGTTATTTTCTGAAGTAATTTGCGTAACGGGAGTGCTTTTTTCGAAACTATCTTGAGAATTTTCTAAACCGAACGTCGGGGGAACTACTCCGGAATATTTCTGCTCAAATAACTCCAGTGATTTTTTCAAATTGTCTTTTATTAAAGCGATAAATTCTTCATCTTGGATATGACGTGAAATTCCTCTTACCAACATATCGTGGCGCGGAGATATTTTGACGATTCCGATAAACAAAGGAATATTCCACAACGGCTGTTTAGACACGGCTATTTTATGAGAAACTCCTAATTTTATGGCCTCAATCATACCAAAATAATAACCGGAAATAATATAATCAACCTTTTGAGTGAATAACTTTTCAAACATTTCATAGGTTGAATCGGAAATTTCAACATTATAATCTTTGATTTTTTCTTCAACAAAATCACTGTATAGTTCTTTGGAATAGCGAATCCCCTTAAGTTTTTTCAAATCGTCAAAACTTTGAACTAAATGAGCTCGAACCGGTAACATAAAAAAAGTTATGGGATTTTGTGCTACGGCTGGAAACATCATATCGAGATTTTCAAAATGATCGGATTGATTATATGCCCCTAGGAAAATATCCGTTTTACCGATACGTATATCTTTTTCAATAGCTTCGGTGGCTGATATGTTATAAGTTTTAATGATCGGATTTTGTTTTGTTTGTTGGGCAATAATTTGGATTACAGGACTGAAAATCGTGTGAAAATTATTATTTTTATCCAAATGTCCCAACGGAGCATAATCAGCATAACCGGATATAATAATTGAAGAATTATCGAACATATCAGCAGCTTTAACTTGACAATAGGTTGTGATAGCGATAGAAAAGATAAAAATTGTTAGCAGGATTTTTTTCATGGTTGCTTAATCTCCTATAAATGCGCTATAATGATCTTATATATTGAGTATATAATAACAATGTTAACAAATATTTTATTTTGAGGAATAATCAGGCTATGAATAATCTAGGTAGTTATGCACAAAACGAAACCGCCGGAATGGACGAATTAAATATGGAGATCAGAGCTTTGGTTAAATCATCTTCGGCTCTGAATCAAATTAAAGAAAATTGGGAAGAACAGAAAAAAGATTTGTCTTCCGTCTTGGAGAAGAATCGGCGTTTATGGACATTTTTGGCCTCAGCAATGATGGAAGAGAGTTGCCCTCATACACATGATGTGAAACAAAATATCGTAAATCTGGCTAATTATATTTTTAAGCGCACTAATGAAGTTTTGTTGCATCCTGCTCCGGAAAAACTTGACATTTTAATAACCATAAATATGCAGATTGCTAACGGGTTGTCAGGAAAAGCTTAATAAAAATTATTTTTTTTTGAAAAAAACAGTTGACTATAAAAAATAAATCGGTTATTCATCTGTTTGTTCTATGGGGGTATGGCGGAATTGGTAGACGCGCTAGACTCAAAATCTTGTGGGCTCAGCCCGTGTCAGTTCGAGTCTGACTACCCCTACCATCAAAAAAAAAGCCTCAGCTTATGAAAAGTTGAGGTTTTGTTTTTGCCTATTTTATCTTATCGTTCCGTATGTTAGAATAAAATATTAAAGAAAATGATGATGGTTTGATGCGTTACCTGCTCTCATTGACGCTGACGTTTGAGCAAACAATAAAAAGCTCCCGCACCTCCATCATGCGGTGTTGCCTGGGTTGCTGCCAACAAATAGGGACGAATTTCGATGTGATTAAGCCATTGCGAAAACGATTGGCGAATTACTCCTTTGGTTTCCCACCAAATATCGTTTGTTGAACCTTTGCCGGTAATTATCAAAACACAACGTTTGCCTTGGGTGTAAGCGGAAGAAATAAAATCACGAACCTGTTCAAAAGCCTGTTTTTCGGTAAGACCGTGCAAATCAAGACGAGCTTCTATTTTGAGTTTACCGGAAGTAAATTTTTCGGCTAAATTACGATCGATATTAGCGGTATCGCCCACCATCAAATGACTGAAAGAATTGTGATTATACAACCCCTTAGCATTGTGAGAAGGGGTTATCGGATTGATTATTAAAGGAACTTGCGGTTTTTCATCTGTAACAGGCATAGGATCAATATCAGATGTTTCGGCCTGCCATTCTTCAATATCTTGCGGATTGGGACAATCAGGCAGCCTTTTCATCATTTTTCTCCTCTTGCTGAGGGGAAACCTCGGTCTTTTCAACCATTAAATCAGCAAAATACCGCACAACAAACTCTTTCCAATCGCCTTCAGGAGAAATGCAACCGCGTTGTTTGTCATCCGCCTTAACTAATACTACCCCGCCGAAATCCCACAATTCGCAACAACTTTTATAATCGGAATTTATAGTTTTTAAGGCGCGTTCCAACAAGCGATGCTCCAATTTTTTGCGGATAAGGTTGGAAGTTAAAAATACTCCCAGAGTCATAAGGATAATGCCGGTTAAGATACCTACGGCCCATATCAATATCAATCCCAACAAAACCGGGCATAATATCGGCAACAGACTTTCCCACGGATTATAAATCGGAGAACCGGGAGTATTTATTTTGGAAGAGATTAAACATAAGTGAATCTTATCATCAGCCAAAGCTCGCTGTAATGCTTTGAAAACCATCAAATCAGCTTTATTTACACGTTTACTCATCGGAATTATCCTCATAATGTTTGGGTATAAGAACAAAATAACGCCCTTGAGAATTCATTTTACCGGCAGCTTCCAGAATATCATCTCCCCCCGAACCGTAGAAATAATCGCCGCGAATCGCCCCTTTGATAGCGCCACCGATATCTTGTGCCACTACCAAACGATTAAGCGGACTGCCGTCATATCGGGTTGTTTCCAACCATAATAAAGTCCCTAAGGGAATATAATCAGTATCAACTGCCAAAGAACGGCCGGCAGTCAAAGGAACTCCCTGAGCTCCGGTCGGACCTTCACTATTGCCCAGTTTATGAAAAATGAAACGTTGATTTTCATCCATATTTGCCTTTGCTAAACCGGGATTTTCTTTAAGCCATTTCTTAATATTACCCATTGAGGCTTGGGAAGGATTAAGCAATCCTTTACCAAGCAAAATTGAACCTATTCCCTTAAAAGGATGACCGTTATTACCGGCATAAGCTATACGCACCTTACTACCATCAGGTTGAATAGCTACGGCTGAACCCTGTATCTGCATAATATAGACATCAACTTCATCATCAGCCCACATTACCACCGGTGCATTAACTCCCTTTTGAGTAATTTCGGCACGAGTAAGGTAAGGTTTCAAGCGACCATCTTCAACCATACCTACCAATTTACGTGCGGGAAGCGACGGGTCAAAATCATGAAGGTTAACCTCAACCAAATCATAAGGACGACCATAAATCGGATATTTATAGGTATTATCACGAACAGGTGAACCGTTTAATTGAGCTTCATAATAAGCAGTAAACTTTCCCTGTTCTTCGCCATGATATGTAACCAAATAAGGTGTAAAATTATCCAATATAAATTCTTTGAATTTAGAAGGCATAACCTCACGAGCCAAAGAACAAACTTTCAAATAGTCGTCACGATTGATTTGAACTGCAGAGTGGTCGCTCAAATATTCACCTTGCTTGCGGGCAATTTTTTCACAACTACGTAAAAATGCATTATAAGTCCCTAACATATCATCGTCAGAAATAGTTGAAATTTGTTCAAATGAAGTTTGCTGTAACTCAAATTCAGCAGGAACTTTTTCCTTGGAACAAGATGTCAGGAAAGCAAGTAAACATATAAAACTAAAAAGTGCTCGAATCATTTTTTTGTGGATACCAACAGCCAGTTAGAGGTTTTAGCATTAAGAGATCGCTCAAAAGTCCATACATCTGTAATGTTTTGGATATAATTTTCATCACCTTCAATAACCTCTCCGCTTTCGGCACGCAAAACATTAACCTGTTCGCTGACAAACTCAACACTGATATAAGCTTTGTCGTTTTTAATTTCGGCTTTAGTAATTTCCACCTTATCAAAACCGATAAAATCGGTTTCAGCACTGATTTTATCTGCCTGACGCTGTTTAATTATCTCATTCATTTTTTGGCAGATATCCGAGCTGACCAATATTTTAAGAGTTGCTGTATCGGCTTGATTAAAAGCGGTAGTAATCATTTCAAAAGCCTTGCGGGCACCATGCAAAAAACTATCGCGATTAAAATCGGGAATTTGCGACAAAGTCTGATCTAATTCGCTTAACGGTTTGTCATCAACCGGAGTGAGAATTTCGCTGTTTTGGATGGAATCGCGAAACTCTTTTTCGGTTTCGCTACGCAATAAATTGTATAGTTTTTCGGCACCCTCGCGACTCAATTTAACTTTGCGCGGCATATCTCCGCCGGTCCCCAAAACCTTCCACAAACGTTGGAATATCAGAACTACAACCACCAACAAAACCAAAATATCCAAAGCCATAATTTTACCTTTCTTACTGTTGTTGCCGTTTAATATAACGTTAATGGAAATTATTATCAACTGTTTATTATTATTTGACCTATGATTTTTTTTGATATAAAAAGGTAGTAGTTTTGAATTAATTTATAAAGGATAAAAGTTATGGCAAAAAATGAAAACAAGAATGAAAACAAAAATGAAAAATCAGAAGAAAACAGACAACCGCCGGTTGCGATTTTGAGTCAATACATAAAAGATTTATCGATGGAAATTCCGCATGCTCCGCAAGTATTTAAAAAAATGCAAGGTAGTTCTCCAAAAATTGGGGTAGAAGTTAATATTGAAGCCGAAAAATTGGAGGAGGACGGCATATTTAACGTGTTGTTGAATGTTAATGTTAACGGCGATACAACGGAAGAAAAAGCTTTTATTCTGGAATTGTCTTACGGCGCAGTAGTAGCTTTGGCTATTCCGCAGGAACATATTGAGCCGGTTTTGATGATTGAAATTCCGCACATGATTTTCCCTTATGTGCGCCAAATTGTCGCCAATACCATGTCAAATGCCGGTTTGCCGCCTTTAATGTTGAATCCGATTGACTTTGCCGGAATGTTTGCCGCTCGCAAAGCCAAGGAACAAAAAAAACAATAAATCAAATTTATTTATTAACTTACCGCTGTGATTACACAGCGGTTTTTTTATTACCTTAATCACAACAATACAATAATCGTGAAATATCTATTTATTCAATAAATCGTATAAGTCCGCAAAACTCTACTACTCGTTCATCTTCAGGAACTGCTATTTTAAGCGGCATTATGAGAGTTTTACCGCTTCCGGTAGGGGAAGAAATAATACACATATTACCATCTGATACTGATGCAACGACATCATCTGATATTTCCTTTACGGGAAGATCTTTCAGGGTTTCATTATAAACTCGTTCAAACATCTCTTTTTTCCGATAATCAACTAACATAGTTTGATTATGTCATAAACACAAAAAATCCCGCCGAGACAGCGGGATTTTTTCAATAATTATAAAGCGTAGAATTATTCTGCTTTGGCTTCTTCTGTTGCCGAAGCTTCAGCTGTTTTTTCTTCAGCTGCAGGTGTTTCTTTGGCAGAAGAATCGTTTTTGACCATATCGGCTTCAACTTCTTCCAATTTGGTAATCACAGCCTCTGTAATATCTTTACCTCCGGCAACAACCGAATTTTTATCCAAAACAACTTTATAGCCCTTTCTATGAGCAACCTTTTCAACCACTGCTATGATATCTTCTTCGATTTTTTGAGTTTTAGCGGCATATTCCTGTTGCATGGCAATTTGTTTTTGTTGTAACTCAAGCTGGAATTGTGTCATCATTTCTTTCTTTTTAGCAGCATTAGTCTGTTTTTTGAGAGCTGCATCGGATTCTTGCAACCATTTTTGCAATTCTTCATATTGCAATTGTTGCTCATGTTGCAAATTGCGGATAGCAACCGAACGTGAAACAATCATCTGGGCATTAACCGTGGCAACTTTAGAACCGCAACAGCAGAAACACCATGCCAGTAATAAAACCACTACAACAGCAGCAATAATTATATAATTTTTGTTAGTAAGTTGTTTTTTCATTTTGTTTTCCCCTTAATGTTAAAAACTGGTAAGAGCTTAT
>CAMOLN010000008.1 GCA_946618745.1 uncultured Alphaproteobacteria bacterium
TGTCAAGAGGCTATGGATTTAAGCAATATCGTGTTAAAAACCAAAAAACGCCATATTTATCCGCGTTCGGTAACTCAAGCTGAATATATAAAAACTATGATGAGTAATGAATTGGTATTCGGTTTGGGGCCGGCCGGAACCGGAAAGACCTATTTGGCTGTGGCTTTGGCTGTTTCGATGATGTTAGAAGGGACTATTGATAAAATTATATTATCAAGGCCGGCAGTTGAGGCCGGAGAAAATCTCGGATTTTTGCCGGGCGATTTGAAAGATAAAGTTGATCCTTATTTGCGTCCGTTGTATGATGCGTTGTATGAAATGTTGCCGGCCGAGCAAGTTGATAAAAAAATTGCTTTGGGTGAGATAGAAATTGCTCCGTTGGCATTTATGCGCGGTCGTACTTTATCGAATGCCTTTATTATATTAGATGAAGCCCAAAATACTACGCCGATGCAAATGAAGATGTTTTTAACAAGGTTGGGTGAGAATTCACGGATGGTGGTTAACGGAGATTTGAGCCAAGTGGATTTACCTCGCGGAGTTATATCGGGGTTACGTGATGCTTTAGATGTTTTGAAAGGGACTGATAATATCGGTTCGGTGCGTTTTTCAGCTACAGATGTGGTTCGTCACGGATTGGTTGCCAAGATAGTTAAAGCTTATGAAAGTAAGAGCAAAAAAGAATATGGCGACGAATAGTAATCATATTGATGTAGTGGTTGAGGATGACAACTGGGCAAAAGTTGCTGTGATAAGTGAAGGTCAGTGTGCGGCAATTTTTGATGCGGTTTGTGATTATTTAACCAATCAAAAAATTAATGTTTGTTATGATTTGTTGAAATCAGGCAAATCGTTGGGTGCGGCTTTGGTGTTAAGTAATGCCGAGCAGGTGCGGCAACTCAATGCGGAATTTCGTAAGCAGGATAAACCAACTAATGTGTTGTCGTTTGCAAATATTGATGCTGATGATTTTAGGCAGATTGTTGAAAATGATGATATTATCAATTTGGGGGATATTATTATGGCTTGGGAAGTGTTGGTTGATGAAGCCAAGCAGAAAAAAATATCCGCAGAGCATCATTTTATACATTTGTTAGTGCATGGAATACTGCATTTGTTAGGTTTTGATCACCAAAACGATGATGAAGCCGAAGTTATGGAAAGTATAGAAATCGCAGTATTAGGGTTGATGAATATTGCTAATCCTTATGAGGAGTTTGAATAGAAAATGTCAGATGAAGATAGTCAGGAATTGAATATTTTTAAACGTTTTTTTCACCGCCGACAACAAGAAAATGTTCGCGAAACGATTGAAGATTTGATGGAAGAGGCGGCAGAAAACGGTGAAAATGATTTTAGTAAACATGAACAGTTGTTGCTTAATAACGTGTTGGATTTACGAGGTCGTAAATGTGAGAATGCCATGATTCCAAGGGCGGATATTATTGCTTTTCCCCGGACAGGATCGGTAATGGATTTGGCTGATTTGATGATTGAGCAAGGACATTCCAGAATACCGATTTACGGAGATTCTTTAGATGATATTGTCGGTATAGTTCATGTAATAGATTTAGTTAAAGGTGTTTTGCAAAAGCAATCGGATATAAAGGCCGGTGATATTGTCAGTGATAAGATTAAATTTGTAGCTCCGGAAAAAGGGGTGTTAGATTTGTTGAAAGAAATGCAGCAAGATAAGATTCATATGGCAATGGTGGTTGATGAATATGGCGGAATTGACGGATTGGTTACCATTGAGGATTTGTTGGAAGAAATAGTCGGTGATATTGAGGATGAGTATGATCATGAAGATGAGCCTATTATTTGCAAACAAAGCAATGGTAATGTTGTAGCTGAGGGTAAGGCCGAATTGGATGAAATAAAATCTGTATGTGATTTGGATTTGTATGAAGGGTTACCTGAAAGTGAAGAAGATGATATTGATACGATTAACAGTTTAATTTTTCATCTGATACAACGTGTTCCCAGCAGAGGAGAGGTGATTAACGGGTTAGGCGGCATCAAATTTAGGATTTTGGAAGCTGATCCTACTCAGATTAAAAAAGTGATGATTATCAGGCCTAATCTTGGAAGAGATTAACTATGGAGCATGAAGAGCAGGAAAAAAAAACAAGAGAAATTGCGCAGGAATTTAAGGCCAAGCAACGAAGAAATTGGTTGCTTGTTTTGTTGAGGTATTTGGCTAAACATCCAAAGATTTCATCTTTAACGGTCGGTTTGTTAAGTGTATTTTCGTTTGCTCCTTATTTTAATTTTGTTGTTGCGTGCGGTTGTTTTGTGGTTTTAATGCATTTGTTGCTTGAAACTGATGGTTGGAAAGAGAAATTTAAGCTTGGGTATATATTCGGTTTTGGATATTTTGCTGCAGGATTTGCTTGGATAGGTAATGCTGTTTTGGTTGAACCTGATGAATTTGGGTGGCTTTATCCTGTAATATTAGTTCTTGCAGGATCTTTTTTCGGACTATTTGCTGCAGTGCCTGCGGCTTGTATGGGGTTAACAAGAGATAAGTTTGGTGAATGGCTGGTCTTTTGCGGTATGTGGGTGATTGCAGAGTGGGTGCGCAGCTGGTTTTTAACAGGTTTTCCGTGGAATTTGTTGGGATATTCATGGGCATTTAATCCCGAATTGATTCAGAATGCCGCAATCGGAGGGGTATATTTGACTTCGTTGTTGGTAATTATGGCATATACGGTTTGGGGGTTATTATTAAATGTCTATATAGAATCGTTATATGCTGATAGTGTCGATAATATTATGAAGAGATTATTTAAAAGATCGTATATAGCAGTTCTTATAATGGTTATTGTTTTTTGGGGAAATCTTCTTTGGGGTAAAGCAAGAATTGTCGATATGCAAACCGGCAATGTTACAGTAAGGATTGTGCAACCGAGTATTCCCCAGACAATGAAGTGGACAAGGGAGTTGGCTGAAGATAATTTTCAGACTTATATTAACTTAAGTTCGACTAAAAGTGATAAGCGTCCGGATTGGGTGATTTGGGGAGAGACGGCTTCGCCGTTTAGGTTGGATGAAGATGAGGAACATCGGGCGCGAGCCGTAGATTTTTTGGAAGATAAAGAATTGCTGATAAGCGGAATGGTAAGTTATCATGATAATCGAGGAAAATTTTTGCCGCATAATTCAATGGTTATTGTTGATGCTAAAGGCGAGGTCAGAGGTTATTATGATAAGAGCCATTTGGTTCCGTTTGGTGAATATATTCCATTAAGAAAATATTTACCGAAGTTTTTACGTCCGGTGGCTAATGCGATAGGTGAATTTGGAAGAGGAAACGGAGCTAAAACTTTTGCTATTGAAAATTATCCCTTATTGGGTGGGGCTATATGTTATGAAATAATTTTTCCTCATGAAGTGGCGGATAGGCAGGCTCGTCCGGAAGTAATTGTTAATTTGACGAATGACGGATGGTATGGAGAATCGGCCGGACCTTATCAACATTGGGTGGCTGCAATGTTCAGAGCCGTGGAGGAAGGAATCCCAGTGGTAAGAGTTGCTAATAATGGTATAAGCGGGATGATAAATGCTTTTGGAGAAGAAAAGATAAAAATGGCTTTGAATGAGGTCGGGTATAGAGATTTTGAATTAGAAAAAGCTTTAGCTAAAAGCACTGTTTATAGCAGGTTTGGTAATTTACCAATAATAATATTATGCTTGATTTTGGTGGCTGTTGGTGTTATAAGGCGACATAGAAGGCAAGTTGTGAGGTGAGTGATATGAAGGATAAGAAAAAAGATCGTAAAGGAAGTCGGGGCAGAACTCCGACAGGGGCTCCGAATCCGGTTGATGTACATGTAGGTAACAGGATAAAAATAAGGCGAAATTTGTTAGGATGGAGCCAAGAAAAGCTTGGTGCTATGTTGGGGTTAACTTTTCAGCAAATTCAAAAGTATGAAAAGGGATTAAATCGTGTCAGTGCCAGCCGTCTATGGGATTTCAGTGTTGTGATGAACACACCGGTTGGTTTTTTTTATGAGGATATGGATGATCAAACTGTGCAAAGCAGTCCACGCAGATTTAGTAATCCTGATGCGGAGATGTCTTTGAATGAACATAGCAGTTTGTTTGATGAAGATCCAATGCGAAAACAAGAAACTTTGGAGTTGATACGCGCTTATTATAAGATAAGCAATCGTAGTGTGGCTCAGAATTTGTATAATTTGATCGTTTCGATGTCAAAGAGCACTTATATTCAAAATAAAGAAGACAGTGACGAAGAAGGACGTTAAAAAAAATAAAAATTTGTCTTTCTAGTCGGGTTTGCAACGATTGTCAACAGAGCGATCGGATGGAGGCAAGTCTTCAAAATCGCCGAAGTTGAACATATTTTTTTCAAATTCGCATTCATCGTCCAGGCCATTATAAGACTCGATTAGTCTCATTTTTTTCAGCGGACGGACAACAAAGTCGTTTTGATCGTCAAAACGGTTAAATTTATTGTGATGCTCAGTGTTTTTATTAATCATGGTATATTCTCCTCAAGTTGTGAATTACATATAATATTTTTTTTAGCTTTTTTAATCCACATAAGAGTAAATTTTACTTGAGATTATCCTAAAAGTCATATACTTGCATAAGTGTAACAGTGAGGACAATATGTGGAAAATTGATATAAAGAAACGTCCTGATTATGATAAATTGTTGAATAAATTGAATGCACAATTGAATTGGAAGCACAATTGGCAAAATGTTGATTTGCTTTATCAACAGTTGCTTAGTGATAAGGCTTTTCGTAAAGAATTAATGCGTAAAGCTATTCATTTGAGTTCATTATGGATACCGGCAGCGATTTATTTTATGCCAAAATTTGTTTTGGTGCCGATATTGATGATTATTTTAATCGGTAATGTAATTTTGGAATATGGTAATTTTCGACGTTATCCATGGGCGCGCAAGTCATTTGGAGTGTTGTTTTTTAAGACTTTGCGTAATAAAGAAACTTCGCGTGAACATTTTCAATTTACCGGTTCAATATATGTGTTGGTATCTTCTTTGTTATGTTTGTGTTTGTTTGATAAAGTGATTGCTTCAATATCGCTGACAGTGATGTTGATATCAGATAGTGCGGCAGCATTGGTCGGGCGTTCGGTCGGCAGAATTAAATTTCATAAAAGCAAAACTTTGGAAGGAACTTTGGCGTTCTTTGTTTCGGCTTTGATTATTAATTTGTTGTTTGCGCAAGTTTATCCTTTTACCTGGGGAAGTGTGATAGCCTGTACGGTAGCTACGTTAGCTGAAGTTTATGAAGACAAAATTGAAATAGATGATAATCTTTCGGTACCGATATTTATGTCGGCAGTGTTGACTTTTTGGCAATAAACTTATTTTATTATTCCTCCTCCCAATAAATAGCTTCCATCATACAGAACAACGGATTGTCCGGGGGTTATAGCATTTTGTGGTGAGAAAAATTTTACGGAAAAAGCTTCGTTTGAGAGTGGTGATACTTCGACTTCACAAGGGGATTGTGATGAACGAATTTTAGCTAAACAACAGATTGTTTTATCGGGAGCCGGGGATTGCCAATTCCAATTGTCAGCAGTCAACTCGGTTTGAAGGCAATCTTCAGCATAACCTAAAACTACTTCGTTTTTTTCTTTGTTGATGGACAGAACATATAACGGATGAGGTGCGGATATTCCCAAACCACGGCGTTGACCGATGGTAAAATTCCAATAACCATTGTGAGTGCCGAGAATTTTGCCGTCAGTTCCGATGAAATTGCCGGTTTGAGGAGAAAACTGCAGTATATCGTTGATAGCTCCATTATAAAAATCCTGACTGTCAGGTTTGTCTGAAACGCTTAATCCGGCCGAACGTGCTAATTCACGGATTTCCGTTTTGTTTTTTGATCCTAAAGGAAGGATTATTTTAGCGAGTTGTTCTTGGCTGAGCCGATAGAGAAAATAAGATTGATCTTTGTGCTCATCAATACCGCGGGTTATTTGATAGCGTTCGGTTTGGCTGTTGTATTCTATGCCGGCATAATGTCCGGTAGCAAATTTATCAAAACTAATGCCTGATTTGACGGCAGCTTGAGGAAGAACACTGAATTTGATTCTAGCGTTGCAAATTACGCAAGGATTTGGGGTTCGTCCGGCTTTGTATTCAGATTTGAAATTGCTCAGCACAATGTTTTTATATTCTTCACGGCAATCTAATACGACATGAGGAATGCCGATGGTTTGACAAACTTTGGCGGCTTCGGCAATGTCATCTTTATCAGGGGCAAAGCAACCATTGGCGTGTTCGGGAATGTGTGAAACATTAGCATCGTCCCATATTGACATGGTGGCACCGATGACTTCATGTCCGGCTTGTTTTAATAACAAAGCGGTTACCGAAGAGTCAACTCCTCCGCTCATTCCGACTAAAATTTTCATATTTTTATTCCTTTGCTTAATATTTTACAATAGTGTTTTGATTTTACAAGTTTAAATGCGGCGATATTCCAAAAATACCGGACGGCGACCTTCTTTTAGGGCTTTGAGCTGATATTTGGTTTCCACCCAGTCAGCGGGCGGATTACGCCAATCGTTGCTGTGGCGGGCGGTCCAGATAAATGAGGAAGATCGGTGCATTTGTTCTAACGTCCAACGTTTATATATCGGATGGTCGGTGGCAATCAGTAAAGTTCCATCCTTTTTGATTATGCGGGCGAGTTCGCTTAAATTATCAGGGTTAACGAAACGGCGATCAGCATGGCGTTTTTTCGGCCAAGGGTCGGGAAAAAGCAAAAAAACATTATCAATCATGGCATCGGGAATACGGGCAAAGAGTTTGCGTACATCATCGCTATATATGCGGATGTTGTCCACTCGATCGGGTAATAGGCGGATTTTTTCGGGTACCTCGGAGTTTTGTTTGATGCCGGTGAGTAAAGACAGTAAGTTGGCAATACCGTTTTGAAATACTTCTGCGCCAATAAAGCCTGTTTCGGGGTGAAGAAGAGAAAATCCGGCAAGATGTTCGCCGCCACCGAATCCGATTTCCAAGCATATTTTTTTTACCGGAGTGCCAAATAAATTAGGGGATATGGGCTGTTGTTCGCTGATTTCCAACTGAGGCAGAAATTGTTCCAAAAGCGAGGTTTTGGCTTTGCGGATTTTACGCCCTTTGCGGCGTCCGAAAAATTTGAAGTCGTCCATCATTAAATATCCTTGGCGGTTATAAGGGAAAACCCTTGATTGCTCAAGGGTTTTGATTGGCGATCTCGGGGCGATTCGAACGCCCGACCCACAGCTTAGAAGGCTGTTGCTCTATCCAGCTGAGCTACGAGACCATTAAAACGTTATCAGTAAAAACATAATTTTATGGTAAAGTCAAGCGTTATATGAAAAAATAAAGGAAGGCGGTCAGCCTTCCTTTATAGGACCCCATTTTGCTTCATAAATGGAGAGCAGCAGCGCGTATTCCGGTTTGAGAAGCTCTTGTTCCGTTTTGGGACGCAGCCTATTCTTTATCGTGATATTGAAAATCTCTTGCCAGTCCCATCCACGTTTCTTACATCGAAGAATAAATGGAAGCTCGCATTCAATTTCATAGCGATACTGTAAAGTTTTCGTCCGAAAAGATTTTCATAAAACTCTATCAAGTCCGTGTAACCGGAATCGAGCAAAGCTTCCTGAGCAAGGAAGCTTAGATGAGAAGGATACTCTTTTAGTTTTTTAAGAAGCAATTTAAATGCTTCATCAAAACGTTTTTTGGGGATATAATACGAACGATGTACAGAACGGGAATCGTCGTCGATATATAACTTTTCATCGCTAAACCTGTCTCGTTGCTGGATAAACTCTGTTTCAGCCTCAGCCTCAATATAGAAATACTCGCAATTAACGAGATTCCATAGGTCCGTAGCATTGGCTTTCTTGATAAACGCAATTTTTCCGTCAAGCTGCATGCTATGTCTACAACAGGTATCGAATATCTCACGTAATGAGCGACCTTTGCGTTTACCATAGCGCACGTCGAGATACATATTGACGAATTCTACCTCAACTTCGGGATGAAACCTGTGATGCTTTGCGTAGTCGTTAAGCAAATAATAATAGGTGTCAACCCAAATTTCATAATCAGCAAAGATTTTAGTTTTGAAAGGGCTGTGATAAACCCCTTCACAGTCAATATAATCTTGAAGCATTTGTTGTTCAACAGCGACATCAAATTGATGATACTTGACACACTTTTTTAGCAAGTCGATGTAATCGCGTTGAGCGATATTTTCCTCTTCAACTGAAGGATAGTCGCTACAATAGACTTTACTCGGAGCATGGATAAGACGGAGTTGCTCAGCTTCAGTCAAAAGTTGTTCAGATTGTATCTTAGCCATAACTTCCGGTGTTATTGCTTCTTTGTAAGTCATAATATTAATTTGTTAATAATTTTATTCTGTTGCTATTAAATACTATTTATTTGTTTTGTCAAGTTTTATAAAACCGGGTGGCCGGTTCAACAGGCAAGTTAACGGTGATGTGAGTGATGATGCTTCGGTTTATGCGGTTTAGTCTGACAGTGTCTAAATTTTGCTACTCTTATATAATTTTTTTGTTAAAAATGAATAAAATTCATTGACTTTTAGTCAGTTATATTTTAATTGTCTTCATTATCAGGGGATTTAACTTATGACTAAACGACAAGAAAATGCATTAAAAACCAGACAAAAACTGTTAGATCAAGCAACGGATTATATTGTCAGTGGTAATTTTAGCGATATAAAAGTGGAAGATATTACAAAGGCTTGCGGCTGCGCTAAAGGGACCTTCTATATCTATTTCAAGAACAAAGAGGCTATCAGCGGGGAGATTTGTCGCAACCTTTTTAATCGTATTGTTTTGCGTATGGAACAAATGAAAAATAAGCCGTTTTTAGTGCGTTTAGAGCACTATTTTGTCAGCTTTATGGTGGAAGTTCAACGCTATGGAATAAATATTTGTCGCGAATGGATCAGAAATGTGATTGACCCGAAAACAGACACCAAAGATTGGGATAATACGAAATGGCAATTCGATATTGATATGCTGTCAGATATTTTAACCAAAGCCGTAAAAAATAACGAACTCAAAAAGAATACTCCTATTGATTTACTGACACACACAATTATTTGTGAGCTTTATGGCATGATGACGTGTTGGTGTATGTCGGATGGGGTGTTTGAACCGAGAGATGTGGCAGGACAGATTTTTAATATACACATTGCCCCAATGTTAAAACAGTATGAAACGGATGAAAAATGAAAAAATTATTCACATTTATAGTGGCTTTACTGACAACTTTTACAGTTCAAGGAAAGGAGATAGATATGTCAAATGCAAAGGTATTAGTGGTTTATTTTTCCCGAACGGGAGATCAATATAGTGTCGGCAACATCACTAAAGGCAATACGGCCATTATGGCTGAAATGATTGCGGATTATACGGGTGGAGATTTGTTTGAAATCAAGTTAAAAAATGATACTTACCCTGCCGAATATACTCCCTTAACAGAAGTTGCAAAAGCTGAAAAGTATAGCAATGCTCGTCCGGATATCGCTTCTGATGTAAATAATTTTGATGGATATGACATCGTTTTTGTAGGAGGTCCTGTATGGTGGAGTGATTTACCTATGGCTGTCTATACTTTTATTGAAAAGCACAATTGGTCAAATAAAACAGTTATTCCGTTTACAACTCATGAAGGAAGCGGTTTGTCATCTGTTCCTCAAAATTTAAAAAATGCCACAAAGGCAAATATGCTGGATGGATTGGCTATCTATGGACATGAGGCACAAAATGAACAAGACGAAGCCCGTGCAAAAGTAAATACTTGGCTTGAACAAATTGGTTTTAAGAAAGGAAAATAAAATGATTAAAAAAACAGTTTTAATTATATCCAGCAGTTTGCGTGTGGGAAGCAATTCGGAAATTTTGGCTCATGAAGCAGAAAAAGGCGCTATTGAAGCCGGAAACAAAGTTGAATTTATCACTCTAAAAGATAGGAATATCCAATTTTGTCGGGGGTGTTTGGCTTGTCAGAAACTGGGAAAATGTGTGCTTCAAGATGACATGAATACCTTAATTGACAAGGTTCAAAAGTCAGATGTGCTAATTTTTGCAACCCCCATTTATTATTATGAAATGAGCGGACAATTAAAAACATTTTTAGACAGATGCAATCCTCTTTTTTCCAAAGAAAATAACTTTAAGGATGTTTATTTAATAACTACTTTATACGATGAAACTTCCGGAAAATCAGAACGTGCAAAAGCCGGTTTAGAGGGATGGATTGAATGTTTTGCTCAAGCTCGTTTGGCCGGATTATTGGATTGCGGTGGAATCAATGAACCAAAGGAAGCGTCCGAGCATAAAGATGCTTTAAAAAAGGCCTATGATTTAGGAAAAAATATTTAAGGATAATAAATGATGAAAAAGTTCTTATTAATCACTTTAATGACAACAGTATTTTTGACGGGGGGACAAACAATGGCACAAGCTTTAAATGCGGAACAAGAATCTATTGCAGAAGTGGCGGCTTATGCGGCCAGAGGTAACCAAGAAGGATTAAAAAAAGCCCTTATCAAAGGACTGGATAATAAAGTTCCTGTTAATACTTTCAAGGAAATCTTGGTGCAATCTTATGCTTATTGCGGATTTCCACGTTCTTTAAATGCACTTTCCACTTTAATGCAAGTGGTGAATGAACGTGGCAACAAAGATGAATTAGGCAAGGAACCATCAGCCAAACCTCAAGGTGAAGCGTTAACTTATGGCACAGAAAATCAAACAAAATTAGTGGGAAATCCTGTTAAAGGGAAACTGTTTGACTTTGCCCCTGCCATTGATGAATACTTGAAAGCCCACTTGTTTGGAGATATCTTTGCCAGAGATAATGTGGATTGGAAAACTCGTGAATTGGCAACAATTGCGATGCTTGCCGTACGTGAGGGCGTGGAAAGTCAATTGGATGCTCATATTAACATTGGGAAACATAATGGTTTGACAGATGAAGAAGTGACTCAAATCAAAACAATTGCTGATAAAACAGGAAATGACAGCCTGTTGTTTGGTTTTGGGGAAGAAAATCCCTATGGTAAATACTTTACGGGGAAAAGTTATTTGAAACCGATTACCACAACAAACGGTGTACCGATGTATAATGTGACCTTTGAACCTGGATGTCGGAATAACTGGCATGTTCATCATAAAGGCGGACAAATTTTGCTTGTAACTCAAGGGCGCGGATACTATCAGGAATGGGGTAAGCCGGCGCAAGAACTTCATCCCGGTGATGTTGTGAATATTCCGCCCGAGACAAAGCATTGGCATGGTGCGGCAAAAGACAGTTGGTTTACACATATTGCGGTAGAAGTACCGGCAAAAGACGGTTCAAACGAATGGTTAGAACGTGTATCAGATGAAGAATATAATAAATTAAAATAGAAAGGATAATATTATGAAGTTGATATCAGTGATTGGATGTGTTGCTTTAGGCTCATTATTAACAGCAGGTGTGATGCACTATAGATACACAAAAACAACGGATACCCTGCAACTAACAAAAGAATGGGATAAGGTGTTTGCGCAGTCCGACAAAGTGGATACACGCAAGGTTACTTTTAAGAACCGTTATGGAATTACGTTGGTTGGGGACTTATATTTACCAAAGGATGTTCAAGGCAAAATGCCGGCGATTGCTGTTTCAGGTCCTTTTGGGGCAGTTAAAGAACAATCTTCCGGACTTTACGCTCAAACAATGGCGGAACGCGGATTTATCACGCTTGCCTTTGACCCTTCATTTACAGGTGAAAGTGGGGGCAATGTGCGGGATGTTGCTTCACCAGATATTAATACAGAAGATTTTTCTGCCGCTGTGGATTATTTGACAACCCTTCCCAATGTGGATGAAAACAAAATCGGTATTATCGGTATATGCGGTTGGGGTGGTTTTGCCTTGAATGCTGCCGCTATGGATACTCGCATTAAAGCGACAGTGACCAGCACTATGTATGACATGACCCGCGTTTCGTCTAAAGGTTATAATGATGTGATGAGTGCCGATGATTTATACAAACTGCGTGAAAGATTAAATGCGCAACGCACCAAAGATTATAAGAGTGGCACTTTTGCCAAGGCAGATGGTTTACCCGAAAAACTCACCGGTAATGAACCGCAGTTTGTGCAAGATTATTACGGATATTACAAGACGTCGGTTGGATTTCATAAACGGTCTATCAATTCCAACGGGCATTGGAACACAACTTCTGCTTTATCTTTGATTACGCAGCCGATTTTGGCGTATGCGGACACCATTAAATCTCCTGTTTTGATGATTCATGGTGAAAAAGCACACAGTCGGTATTTTTCGGAAGGAGCCTATGCCAAACTGACAGGAAATAACAAAGAGTTGATGATTATCCCAGGCGCAAACCATGTGGATTTGTATTACAAAACAGATGTCATTCCCTTTGATAAAATGGAACAATTTTTCAAAAATAATTTGAAATAAGGACTATTTCTATGACGATGTGGATTATAATTTTCTGGGTAAGCATTATATTTGCTATAACAACATTGTTTTATGTCAGTGCAAGAATACCCAACTTAATAGAATTTGCTAATCTTGCCGAATGGGGAAAATTTAAGCAATTTTCGCTCGGTTTACTTATAGCATTGGGTTTTACCGGAATAATTGCACTTTGCATTGATTTTATAAATGCCATTGTTTGCGTAATGTATGTGGCGATGATATGGGCTTTAAGTGATTTTGCTTTTGGGTTGATAGAAAAATTCGGCCGCATAACATTTGAACATTATTATGCCGGCTGGATTGCTCTAATAATAAGTGTGACAGCTTTGAGTGCCGGTTGGTATTTGGATCATCATGTTTGGCAAACCGATTATGAATTAAAAACCGATAAACAAATACCGGATTTGAAAGTTGCGATGTTTGCTGATTCGCATATCGGAACAACTTTTGATGATAAGGGTTTTGCCAAACATTTAGAAGCTGTTCAAGCTCAAAATCCTGACATACTGCTTATTGTCGGGGATTATGTGGATGACGGAACGACAAGAGAACAAATGATAAATGCTACACATGCTTTGGGAAAAATAAAAACAAAATATGGAATTTATTATGTTTCCGGTAACCATGATAAAGGCTATTATGGTGCAATACATCGCGGATTTTCTGAAGATGATTTATTTAGAGAACTTAAAAAAAACGGTATTAATATATTACAAGATGAGAGCATTTTGATAGATAATTCGTTTTATGTTATCGGACGAAAGGATTATTCCGTTAAACATGAGCAGAGAGGATTTAGAAAATC
>CAMOLN010000009.1 GCA_946618745.1 uncultured Alphaproteobacteria bacterium
CACAAAACCCTCATCTTACTCAAAAAGATGTTGAAAGAGTGGTTAACGTAATTTTCAATAGCATTTCTGCCGCTTTGGTAAACGGAGATAGAATTGAATTTCGCGGATTCGGAACTTTTTCAGTCAGAACCCGTTCGGCACGTATTGCTAAAAATCCTCGCACCGGTGCTCAAGTAAAAGTTGAAGAGCGCAAACTTCCTCATTTCAAATGTGGAAAAAATCTTTTTGATGAACTCAATAAAAAATAAATAACCTCCAACCGCCAAAAGGAATATTGCGATGTTTTTTTTCAAAATATTACTGGGACTCCCGTTGATTGTTATATTATTGGTTTTTGCCTTTGTTAACAATGACATGACTGTTTTCAGTCTATGGCCCACCGATATTGAGATAACCATTTCCCAAAGTGTAATGATAATTGCTTTATATTCTTTAGGTTATATCGCCGGTTGGTTTTTTACTTGGTTATCTTATTCGCCAGTTCGCCGAGCTTTACGCAATCAAAAAAAACAAAATCGCAAAATAACCAAAGAACAGGAAAAACTTTCTAAAGAAGTTGAAGGTTTGCGTGGTAATATTGACGAGCTTAAGGCTGCGGTTCCTACTGAAGAAAAAAGCGGAATGTTTAGTCGTTTTCGCAAAATATTTAAATCGAAATCTAACGAAATTAAAGAAAGTTTATAAATGAACTGGATTTCCGAATTTGTCCGCCCCAAGATAAAAAAAACTTCAACTAAAGAAGTTTCCGATAATTTATGGACCAAATGTCCGGAATGCGGGCAAATGCTTTTTAATAAAGAGTTGGAAAAAGATTATTATATTTGTTCTTTTTGCAATCATCACCTAAGATTGCCGATTGAAAACAGATTTAAAATGCTTTTTGATAATTCGCGTTATCGTTTGATAAATTTACCTAAAGTTCAAGACGATCCGCTGAATTTTAAAGATACCAAAAGATACATAGATCGTTTGAGAGCTTACCGTCGCGCTTCTCATACCGACGACGCCTTATCAGTTGCCGTAGGTAATATTGATTCTATCAGAACCGTGATAGGAGCTTTAGATTTTAGCTTCATGGGCGGATCAATGGGTATAGCTGTAGGTGAAGGCATAGTCAAAGCTTGCGATTTTGCCGCAAAAACATCAGCTCCCCTAATCCTAATAGCAGCTTCCGGCGGAGCACGTATGCAAGAAGGTATGTTATCATTAGTTCAAATGGCTCGTACCACCGCAGCAATTAGTTCTTTTAAAGAAAATGGATTACCTTATATATCCGTCATGACCGACCCCACCACCGGAGGAGTATCTGCTTCTTTTGCCATGTTAGGCGACATTAATATTGCCGAACAAGGAAGTATTATCGGATTCGCCGGTGCAAGAGTCATCGAACAAACTCTGCGAGAAACCTTGCCCGAACATTTTCAAAAAGCCGAATATTTGCGTGACCACGGAATGATTGATATTGTTGTAAATCGCATGGATCTAAGAGACACTTTAGCTCGTATACTAAAACTACTCACGTCTAAAACAAATTAAGGATTCTTTCATCCATGTTGTCACTAAAACATATTTCAATCAACTCTTTCAACGAAAGCATCATCTACCTGCACAAAGATTGCGAAGCTTACAAAGTTGATGAAATAAACAATATGACTAAAGTTGAAGTTCATGGAGGAGCTTCCCCCATATTTGGTTTTTTGGAAATTATTGATGATGATAGCATTTTGAGCACCAACGAACTCGGCCTGAATAATGAAGCATTTCAGTTAATTAATTTACCGGAAGGTGCTGATGTCAGTTTAACCATCGCTCCACAACCTCCTTCACGCCCCTTTATTAAACGAAAAATGCTCGGCAATATTCTTTCCGAAACAGAATATGCAGCTATTATAAACGATATCGGCAACCATCGCTATTCTAACATTGACACTGCTGCTTTTTTAGTTGCTGCAGGCTCATTTATGACTGCACCGGAAACCTTATCTTTAACCCAATCTCTGGTTGGTAACAAGGTTTTTCACTGGGATAATGAAAATATCGTAGTAGATCACCATTGTTTAGGAGGTATCCCCGGAAACAAAACCGATATAATCATCACCGCAATAGTGGCTGCTTATGGCTTACCGATTCTTAAAACCGCTTCACGTTCCATAACTTCATGCGCCGGTGTAGCTGATACCTTTTCTGTTTTGGCTAATGTTGATATTGATGAGCAAAAAATCCGCCAGTTGCTTGAAAACGAGCGCGGCGTAATTGTTGATTATAATACCTTGCCCTTGGTTTCTGCTTGCAAATTGATTTCATCAGTCGAACGAACTCTCGGCATCTCACAACAGCATAATATTGTATCAGAAATTCTTGCTATAAAATTAGCCTCCGGCATAACTAATCTGGTACTAGATATTCCCGTCGGCCCGACTTCTCGTATAAAATCAATCGAAAATGCCGTGCAAATTCGCAAACTGGTTGAATACATAGGAGACATGTTATCTCTGAAAATTGATGCCGTAATAACAGACGGTAGCGAACCTATCGGTAATGGAGTAGGCGCAGTATTGGAAGCTCGTGATGTAATGAAAGTTTTACGCAATCGTGATGATGCACCACAGGATCTTAAAGAAAAATCTCTGTTTCTTGCCGGACGTATTTTGGAGTTTGATCCCAAATTACGCGGAGGACAAGGATATCATGTTGCCAAAGAAATTCTGAATTCCGGCCGTGCACTTGAAGCAATTAACCGCATCATTTATAATCAAGGTAAAGCTCCGCAAGCACGCCTGGGCAATCTAACTCGCGAAATAACTGCCGATCGTTCGGGAACAGTCCAAAGCATAAACAACCAACGCATTAATCACCTTGGTATTCTTGCCGGTGCTGGTCAATATGCCGGAGCTGGATTTGATTTGCTTAAAAAAGTCGGAGACTCTGTCACTGCCGGAGAAACATTATATATTATACACTCAACCAATTCCAATGATTTAGCTATGGCTAACTCAGCCATCGATAGTGACAATGGCTATGAAATAAAATAATCCGCAAATTACTTCGGCATATATATTTCAAACAAAGCATTTTCATAAACCAAATTATTTTTATATGCCTGTCTCAAATTTATTGCCTTAGTAGATTTATTTTCTTTATTGATAACCAACCAATCTCCTTTTTCCGGCAAAGGTTTAGGAACCAGCGGAAAATAAATAAGCGGAATATTATTAAATATTTTCAACTTTTGTGTAATATTGCGATCTAAATAATGCACGTCTGATTTTATTACAAAAATTCTATCATTAAAATAATAGCGATAAGCTGTCGACCACGTCTCAATAATCCACTGCCACAAAGTCTTTGTAACATAAGGTCCTTCTAAAATAAAAACAGGATTAACGGTTTTTGGCTTGGTATGGTCAGCCATATATTCAGCAACTTCACGATAATATACCCCTTTATTTTGCCGATGAAACATCATATCGGTCTGAACACTGTAAACTATCAATAATACCCCAAAAACCCCTAACAGTTTTTTATTATCAATATATTCAAAAAGATATGCCAAAACAAACAATGTTGATGTAAGCATATAATAACTTTTACCGGCTAAATGCGGTGTTGAAGGCGACAACTTAAATATTACAACAATCGCAACAGCTGTGCAAATCGCCCCAACCAACAATCCTGATCGAAACATCGGATTGTTTTTTTCACTGTAAAACTTAATTAATCTATAAACAGCTATACCGACAGCAACCGCCATCAAAATCAATTCCAACCTATAACTCACCAATTGTTGTAACAATGTTTGCTTATTGGCCGAAAGATAAAAATTAGCACCATTTTGCAAAATCTCAAATATTACCACATAGCATAACAAACTTAACGATAATAAAAATTCTATAGGCATTATTTGAATAATTCTCCACGGCTTTAACAAGCTCTTCATAACAATTTTTTCCGTTATGACATTATAAATCAACGAGGTCAATACTATACCTGAATAGAAAATTATACAGGTTTCTTTTGTATAAATCGCAATATTTGCAAACAATATAAAAAATGCTGCCCACTTTAACTGATGCGTTCTGCAATATTTACGAGCAAAAATCAATCCCAACATTAAAGCTATTATCATATCCCTTTCCGGAAAAATAATATTTGCCGTTTGTAACAAAGTCGGCATTACCAACAAAATAGCTATCATCCATAATTTTTTTGCCACCGGAATATAATTAAAAAATGCCGCCAATGCCCACGCAACCAACATCGTTTGAAACAAAACGAATATCTTTATTACAATGATATTCTGCGTAATCGCATACAAACTTGATAAATACCATGACCCCAGCGGTATAACCCGAATATAATCAAAACTGGCAACCAGCCCGAATCGCATTGAACGAGTGGTATTTATAGCCATTAAATCATAATTTTCAAACAGTGAATTTTCTAATGTTAAAATATACACTTCTGTAAATATAATTGCAGCAATAACCGCTACCAATGCAACCCAATCTGATGCCTTTTTATAATCAAAAACATATATTTTATCACTAAAACAGTCTGCATATAACTTTTTATTGCTTAAACAGTTACGCAAAAAAATCATACTCACGGCTAGCACTAGAGCCACAACCCCTAAATAAAACAGCCATGGGCGTGTCGATAAATAAGTATAATTAAATTTCAAAAAATTTTGCCATATATTATCTTGCAACCAAGGAAGCTCAAACATCAATTTGCTCCTTTACCATAAATTTAAGTCTCAATTTTTCTGCTATAACCAACCAATAAGGATAAAAGAACTTTATTTTTTTACCGAATTTATCAGCCAATTCTTTTTTAATTTTCCTGTCAGCAATCATCATTTCATGTTTTTTCAATAATGACCAATTATCCCCATGCAAACTATATTTAACCAATATTTGCGGAATATTGGCTAAAGTTAATTTTTTTTCCATAGCTTGTCTCACAAAATCATAATCCTCTGCCGGAGAATATTCTTCACGATATTTTATATTCAAATCATTAAACACTTCCCGGCGATACATAATTGTAGGGTGCATTAACACATTACCCTTCCATAAATCGTTCCAATCCGGTCTCAGCGGATGACACCATACCCATCCTAAATTAGTTATTAATCTACGCCAAAGTGAAGCACCTTTTGGACATAACAATTCAAACCAACTTCCCGTCATCGCTACATCTTTATGCCTATCTAAAAAATCAACTTGAACTTTTAACCGATTGGGTTTGCAAATATCATCATGATCCAAAACGGCAATATATTCCCCTTTTGCCATATCAATCAGCTTATTACGCGTAACCGATATACCCAAGTTGCTATTATTTCGAACATATTTTATACGTTTATCATCAAATGATGCAATTATCTTTTCGGTCTCATCTGTTGAAGCGTCATCACATAATATCAATTCAAAATCATCATAAGTCTGCGCCAAAACAGCAGAAATAGTCTCTTTTATAAACTTTTCGCCGTTATAAACCGGAACTAAAACAGATACTTTAGGATGCGAAGTTGTTAACATGACATAAAAACTTTATACATTTACAAAATTTACTGTATAATATGACTCAATTCATTTATTGTCCATAACAAAAAATATTTTATCAGAACAACCTTGCTATATTGTAAAAAAATTAATTTAGACAACCATAATGACAGCTTAACTCAGATATATAATTTTATACCTGCAGAAGCTACAGTGCTGGATATTGGTTGTGCCACTGGAAGCCTTGCCTTCCCTTTGGTAAAAAATAAAAATTGTAAACTAATTGGTCTTGATTTTAATCCTGAAAGCATCTCTGCATGTAAAAAACTTAAAATCTTCGACGAGATATTTTTATATGATATGAATAATTTCAATCTTAAAGATTTTGAAAAATATATCGGATATTTTGATTATATAGTATGCGCTGATATTTTAGAACATTTAGTATTTCCTGAAAAAATTTTAAATAAAATAATTCCCCTACTTAAAAATAATGGTTATATAATTATATCTCTACCCAATATAGCTCATGCCAGCATAAAAGCAAATTTGCTTCTTGATGACTTTACCTATACTGAAATGGGCATATTGGATAAAACGCACTTACATTTTTACACCTATAAAAATATTGCAAAGATGCTAACTAATTGTAATTTAAAAATAGTTCAAGCTGATACGGTTACTTTACCGGTTAACGGATGGCAACCCCACAAAATTACCGAGCTCCCTGAAAAAATTCGTGAATTCATAACCAGCGATAAACATTCGCATATTATGCAGTATGTCATGCTTTGCCAAACAACCTCTAAATCAACCGATCATAATCTTAAAATTCTTGATTCGCTTAGACTAAAATCAAATATATCAAATAATATAATATATTCCGTTAAACGATTTTTAATGTTAAGGACACCCAACCTCATTAAATATCTAGAAAAAATAAAAAAATAGGAGAAATCCATGCAAAAACTTGCCATCATACTTCCCTGTTACAACGAACAAGAAATCTTGCCCAAAACTATCAAGACCATGGACAAGTTGCTAAATAAACTGATAAACTCAAAGCAAATATCCTCTTCCAGCCAGATTTGCTTTGTTAACGACGGATCTAAAGACAAGAGCTTAAAAATAATTACAGACATCTGCTCCGAAAATAAACATTTTAGCTGCATTAATTTATCTCGAAACTTTGGTCATCAGGGAGCAATCCTGGCGGGAATGAATGAAATTTCCGCCGACATCTATGTTACTATTGATGCTGACTTGCAAGATAACCCCGATTGCATTTGCGAAATGCTTAATAAAATCAACGACGGATTTGACATCGTTTATGGCGTCCGCGATTCTCGAGATACTGACAGTTGGTTTAAACGAACCACCGCTGTTTGCTATTACCGCTTACTCAAATTTTTAGGAGTAAATATCGTATATAATCATGCTGACTTTCGTATGATGACCAAACGCGCCGTCGAAACGCTTAAACAATTTCCTGAACGAAATTTATTCTTACGAGCCATAATTCCTTTAGTAGGTTTTAAGTCGGCTCAGGTTTATTATGATCGCACCAAACGTCAAGCCGGAGAAAGTAAATATCCTCTTCCCAAAATGATGGCTTTGGCTTGGAACGGCATATCCAATTTTTCAATTGTCCCTCTACGTCTGGTAACTTTCAGCGGATTTCTTATTTGCTTCATGAGTTTTATATTTTTATGTTATGTTATTTACAATTGGTCTGCTAAAGGAACTATTGTCGGCTGGGCATCTTTGGTAACCATCATCACCATTTTCAGCGGCGTGCAAATGATATCCTTGGGAATTATCGGAGAATATTTGGCAAAAGTTTTCATCGAAGTCAAAAAACGTCCGCTTTATATTGTCGAATCTAAAATTAACATCGAAGATTAAACAGATTTTCCTTCGCGTAATACCTTATCTGCCAAATCGCTATGTTTACCATCCGCATTATGCACATATAACGGAGCATGAATCATCAATGGTGCTCTTGAATCCTTTTGTGCCCTAACTATAACTCTTTTGGCCTTGTCATCACTCGGTTTGGAAAAAATCGGAAAAACCTCGATTTTTCCCAACCTTCCATGAATATCAGCTAAAATATATTCTAACATTTCTGCCCGATTTATCATATAGAATCTTCCCTGTGGGCGCAATGCTTTCAAACAAAAATCAATCCACCTGTCAAAAGCATTTCTATTAAAATTATGTGCTTTAGCTTTGCTTTCATTTGGTGAGGGCATATCGCCCATCGAATATGGAGGGTTCGAAATAACATGATTAAAACTGCACGGCTTATATCGTTTATTTAGTATATCAATTTCAGTAAATTTGACATTATCAAATCCATTTGCCGCAGCACTTGTGTTTGCTGCTTCTACCAACTCTTTTTGCAACTCCACCCCTTCAATCAACAGATTCTTATCCTTAAATCTTGACGCTAGGCATAATGCTATTACTCCGGTTCCTGCTCCAACATCCAATATTACATCATTTTTCTTAACATCTTTCACCGCTGCAGCTAACCAAACCGCATCAGTCGAGGCGTGATACAATCCCTCAGGTTGATATATTTTAACCGTTCTATTCAGTAAGTAATCACAATTACCTTCAATCATAACTCTTTCCATGTTATAGCCGCACGAGCCAACTCACGAGCATTCTCTCCTTTTGCTCTTATGCTATGTGTAGATTTATCTCCGATCATTGAAGTAACAACTTCAATATCCTCACCTATAAAACCTTCCTTTTTAAAATTAACTTCAATTTTCGCCGGAGTATGTGTTTTATGCCAAGCATTATCAACTGCTTCACCTGCCCATAAAACATAAACTGCATTATTAATATGATGATTTATATCAATATCATCATAACGCACCCTATATTTATAATATTCCAAATCATCTAAAGGCTCACTGATTTTTGCAAAATCTGTTTCCAAAACATGCTCATCAATCGCCGTATATCCTTGCAATGTATCCGGAATAGATAACGGACGTTTCTTATCCAAACTGATTAACAACCACCTGCTCGCCGATTTAATTATTGATTCCCCCTTTTCATCGCAAATCTCAAAATCTCTGCGTGCCGCTAATTTTCCTGCCAAAGAAGGCCAAGTTTGTAAAACTATTTTTTCATCAACCTTGGGCAAACGTTTTATCTCGATTACATAATCATTTCCCACCCATGTCATATTATTCTTAATACAAAATTCCATTCCAAAACCGCGCCGCGCCGCATCTTTAGTCGCTGCATCTTGCAAAATATTCATTAAGGTTACCAAACGAAGATTATTATTTTGATCTCCCTCATAAGAACGAATTGAATAATTTTCTTTCAATTTATCAAATTCCATGTTTTTTCTCCATTTTATATTCAATAATCTTAAATTTCTGCATGGTTCTTCTTTTGCTGTAAGTATTGCGAATACTGCCATGCCCGGCTGTCGGACATTGCAAAGTCTTAACCATCTTACCGTCTTTTTGCGAAACCATCCAAACTGCAGGCTTTTTTTCAACTAATTTATATTCATTTTTTCCAAACTTATACAGCATATTATTATGTGGTAACGGATTTATCAGATTAAAACCGGCCAATTGTCCCACTTCATAAAATTCTTCCAATACAAAATCCGGACAATGCGTCGGAATATAAACTGCTTTATTCATAATTTGCTTTAATATTTGCCAATCGCCCATAAAAGCATGCCCCGATCCGCGCAATAACGGCTCATCAACCACTGATATAGTTTTAATACCCTTATTTTCGGCTTGCTTTTTCAAAGACGCATAACGCAATCGCGCAGTTATAAACATCAAAGCATCTCTTGAGTTTATCCAATATTTATCTTCTAATTTACGATAAGTCCCGATTATTACAAATTTACTTCCCAGTTGTCCCAAATCATTCGGTAATTTTTCAAAAACCTTGATACGATTCTTAGCTATCGCTTCAAAATCAATTCCATATTTAAACAACAAGCGCAAATAATTATAAAAATCTTCATCACCGTGAAAAGCTACATTAAATCCTAATTTTAATGCAACTAAAAAAGCTACTATATACATCTCCACATGGGTCGGATACACTGTCATATAAATTTTCTTTTTACGAAAATGCTTAATTAACCCGATAAATTTTTTATAAACATCGCTTTCTCGATAAGCGATTCCTTCATGATCAATCTCACAAAAATCCCCGACCACATAATTAATCTTTTCTGCCATCTGGCGCAACCGCTTAACGTTAGTTGGCTTTTTAAAAAACGTCGAATTATCAAGCTTCATATCTCCGCTGTGATAAACCGTAACTTTATTAAAACTCAACAAAAAACCATAAGCATCAAAACAAGTATGAGAAGCACTCAAAACCTCAATTTTTAAACGTCCGAAACGTTTTATATCTCCATTTTTAATAACCACAAAGCGCGGTCTCTGTTTCTGCGAAATTTTGTAAAAATCATACAGGTCATCCAACACTATTTGCGTATATCTTCCACCGTAAAGTGTCGGCAATTTATAACCTGCCCGCAAATAATGGACTAATCCGTTCAAATGATCAGGATGGGAATGAGTTAGAAAAATTGCTTTTAATCCGTTGTTTTTATCTTTCAATAATGCGGTAATATCAGGCACAGCTGCAACTGCACCATCAACGCCTAACGCCTGATAATTATCAAATTTTCCCACATCTATTAATAATGAAGTTTTAACCGTCTTATTTTCTCTTTGCTCGACACAGGTATACTGATAACAATGACCGCTTATTTGATCAATATTATTGCCGCCCAACGGCCGCCAGTACAAACCTGTGTCCAGCATAGAGTTTCTTTCCATTCAATAAAAACAAACTACAGCTTCTCCGCTTTACGCAAATGATATTCAGCCAATTTTGCTTCACGCCAAGCATTTGCCGAAACGGACAGCTTAGATCTGAGATTGTTTTTATTTTTAGCAAAACGAATGGGTTTTTCAAGTTTTTTTCTGCTCTTTACACGTTTATCAACAGTTTTCGCTTTCATGCCCACTTTCAGCATACCGCGATAAACTTCCGACAACTTTTGAGCATAAATATTTGCTTTTTCAGGCAAACTGGAGTGATAAGCCGCAGCAGCCTTATTCCAATCATGCCCTTTCTGCACATATAGTTTTTTTACAAATTTAGCCCCATATTCCATATTTTTATATGGGTTAAAAGCATCTTCCAAATTCTTGAAAGCATCAGGATGATAAACCAAATTAATTTGCATACATCCTACATCAATACTTTTGATTCCCTCTGCTTGAAAACGCTTAACAGCTGCAATAGCCTCACGTTTACTGTCAAAGAAATACCCCTTGCCTTGAGCATTAACCGTCCAAGGCCAAGCTGTTTTCTTCTTGGAAACCTCATCCCAACGTCCGGTTTCGACATTAGTAATAGTATTAAGTAGGTGTCTTTTAATTTGGAATTTGTCTTCATACCGCCGAGCAGCAACCGAACAAACTTCTCTATCACTAACATAATGAGGATAATCCGAAGCCTCTACCGGCTGACTGAACATCAGCAACAATAACAAAAACATTAAAAAATTTGATACGAAAAGTCGCATCCCTCTGTTCCCCTAAATCTGTCACAAGTATCCCTTATGCAACAAATATGCCAATTTCAACTTGCTTAACGACACCAGCGGATAAACAACCCGAATTTAAGGTTAAGTTAAACACTTGTTTCTGCTCCGACAACCGAACAAAAACACAACTCGCTAAACGATTTATTAACGAGTCGTTAAAAAAACAAGCGTCTTATAACATATTTATTTATTAAAATCCAGCAAAAAATTTCCCAAATTCATTATTGCCTCACTCATATCATCGGCAACTCTTTGAAATTGCGCTGTTTTATTATAATTTTTTTCATTCATATATAATTTACGATTAACTTCCAACTGCAAGGTATAAATCTTGCGACGTGGCTGACAATAATTAAATGTTATATAAGCTCCTGAATAAGGCTTATTACACTCAACTCTGTAATTTTTGCTTTCTAATTCACCTTTTACAAAAGCCGAAACCTCCTCCGGACAACTTTCATCAAACAAATTACAAATGCAAAAATCCAATTGTCGATTTTCGTTCATAATATTGCAAATCATCGACGGCATCGAGTGACAATCAACTATATAACAATAACCGAAATTTTTAACACATTGTTCCACTAACTTCGTCAATTTTTTATGATAAACATCATAAACCATCTTAATTCGCTCTTGTGCTTCATTATAATTAAGCAATCCGTCATAAATATTTTTGGTCGGATAAACCACCCTGTGCAACACTCCTAATCCGACTCTGCACCGACGTGAATTTACATCATTTCGTTTAGGTGCATTATAAAACATCGAGTCATCAAGCTCAATTTTATCACGATTTACATCAACAAAAGTGCGGGATATATTCATACTTATCAACGGCATTCCGGCATCTGACGCCTGACGCACCAACTCAGTAACATAACAATCCTCTGAAGATCGCAATTCTTTTTCCGATAACGCAACATTTTCTAAAAACTCACGAGGAAAAACCTCCCCGGCATGCGGAGAAGACAACACAATCGGATATTTGGCATTTTTAAGATTAAATTCATCTAACACCTTCAATAAACTGTAATCAACCTTAAAATCTATTCTTTTGTCATTCATCAATCCATGCTCCAAAGAAACCATTGGCGACATTATATCCCGCAATAATTAAATATTCACTAACACAAAAAACTCTTGCAATTAATTTTAATATATATTATTTAGATGAACATATCTTGGGTGTGTAGCTCAGGTGGTTAGAGCGCTACGTTGACATCGTAGAGGTCACAAGTTCGAGTCTTGTCATACCCACCAATAAAAAA
>CAMOLN010000010.1 GCA_946618745.1 uncultured Alphaproteobacteria bacterium
TTATAAACCGAATCTTTTTTGCTGTTAACACAGCTGAGTGCCAAATGTATTGCCTTAAAAGCTTCATCTTGAATTTTATAGTGTTGTAAATTAGCCTGTTCTTCAAGATAAATTTCATTAACAATATTATTAAAATAACAGGATTTTAATTCTCCCGCATAATCAAAATATTCGATTATTTCGGCTTGAGCTTCTTTTTCTAAAATAACCAAGTTACGCAAATTTTGCATTAAAAGCAAACCGTCGGCCTCGGTATGATAAATTAAAACAATCGGTTTATCTGGTTTAAATCCTTCCGGAATATGTATATAAATTCCTTCATTTAAATAAAAGGCATTCAGCGCCGCAAAAGGATGCCGATTAATATCAGCCAAATTGCCGATATTTTTTCTTATATCGGGATGCAACATAATTGCTTCGATTAATGGCATTATTTCAATATCATTAGGAAAATTCGAAAATCTCGGAGCAAAAACTCCGTTTACGAAACACACTTTATAACAGTCAAAAGGAATATTGGCTTGATAATTTGTTTCAGAAGAGTTGTTTGAACAAACAAAATCTCCTTCTAAAAACATATTCGGTTTAGTGTATTTCCACGCTTCAACCTTTGCATTAGGCACTCCTGTTTGAGAGAAAACAAGCTTTCCCTGTTGCCTGAAATCATGCAACCAGGGAATATTATCTCCCAGTAAATCAACTTCTTTTAACAGCTGAGTCATGCTTGTTCTTTCACAAATTCCGAATAACCGGTTCGTTCGAGTTCTTCTGCCAAATCTTTATTTCCGGTTTTTACTATTTTTCCGCCGGCATAAACATGAACATAGTCAGGAACTATATAATTAAGCAAACGTTGATAGTGAGTAATAACTAAAAGACCGGTTTTATCGTTGCGGCAAGCATTGACTCCTTCGCCGATAATTCTCATTGCATCAATATCAACTCCGGAATCGGCTTCGTCTAAGATTGCCAAGTCAGGGCGTAATATAGCCATTTGCAAAGTTTCCAGCCTTTTAGCTTCACCGCCGGAAAAACCAACATTTATTGAGCGTTTCAGCATATCCGGACCCAAATTAAGTTTTCTTCCTTCTTCACGCAATAGCTTTACAAACTCCACGGTATCCATTTCTTTTTCACCGCGATAAGCTCTGATACTGTTTAAGGCATGTTTCAAAAAAGGAGTAATTGAAACGCCCGGAATTTCTACCGGTTTTTGCATTGATAAAAACAATCCTTCGCGTGCTCTTTCTTCCACCGACATCTTTAGCAAATCTTTGCCCTTAAAAGTAATTTTTCCCGAAGATACGTAATATTCCGGTTTTCCGCATAATATATTGGATAAAGTCGATTTACCGGCTCCGTTAGGCCCCATAATTGCATGAACCTCACCTTCGTTAATGGTTAGATTAAAACCTTTGATAATTTCTTTTCCGGCAACCCCGCCGTATAAATCTTCAATTTCCAGTAATGGTGTGGTCATTTTTGCGCACTCCAGTCATCTAATCTTTTATCGATTTTTTTCAGCTTTTCTTTTTTATAAGCATCAACTTGACTATGAATATCATAGCAATACTTTAATTGCTCCAACATAATTTCTACATCGGCCGTTTCTTCTATTAATTCGGCAATATTGTCTTTATGGCGATTAATGTTTTTTAGAATCTCTTTGGTTAACTCGCTCATTTCTTCAATAACTTGCAACATTTGCGGCTCTTTACCCCAAGTTTTTAAAGCTCTTTGATAAGTATTCATTACCCGATACTCCCTTCCAAACTTATATTAATCAATTTTGCAGCTTCTATGGCAAATTCCATTGGTAATTGTTGCATAACCTCTTTACAAAATCCGTTTACAATCAAGCTGACCGATTCTTCTTCCGATATACCGCGTTGACGGCAATAAAATAATTGTTCATCAGATATTTTAGAAGTTGTTGCTTCATGCTCCAATTGCGCGGTTTTGCAGCGGCTTTCTATATAAGGCACGGTGTGTGAACCACAGGTCGTCCCGATTAATAAGCTGTCGCACCTAGTATAATTACGGGATTTTTCTGCCCCGGGAGCAATTTTAACTAATCCGCGATAGGTCTGATTGGAAAATCCGGCAGAAATTCCTTTAGATATGATCCGCGACGAGGTATTTTTGCCGATGTGAATCATCTTAGTTCCGGTATCGGCTTGTTGACGGTTATTAGTCAATGCTACCGAATAAAATTCACCATGAGAATTATCTCCTTGTAATATACACGAAGGATATTTCCATGTAACTGCCGAACCTGTTTCTACTTGTGTCCACGACATTTTTGCATTAACTCCGCGACAAGCCGCACGTTTGGTAACAAAATTATAAACTCCGCCTTTACCGTCCTTATCGCCCGGATACCAGTTTTGTACCGTTGAATATTTTACTTCGGCATTATTCATCACCACAATTTCTACAATTGCCGCGTGTAATTGATTTTCATCACGTTGCGGAGCTGTGCAACCTTCTAAATAAGAAACATAACTGTCATCATCGGCAATAATCAAAGTTCTTTCGAATTGTCCGGTATTACGGCTGTTTATTCTGAAATAGGTCGATAACTCCATCGGGCAACGCACGCCCTTGGGAATATAAACAAAAGTACCATCCGTAAATACGGCTGAATTAAGGCAAGCAAAAAAATTATCCGTATAAGGCACTACTGATCCCAAATATTTCTGCACTAATTCAGGATATTCTTTTACTGCTTCCGAAATTGAGCAGAAAATAATTCCTTTTTCGCGTAATTGAGCCTGATAGGTGGTTGCCACTGATACACTGTCAAAAACCGCATCAACTGCTACAACTCCGGCTAAAATTTTTTGCTCTTGTAAGGGAATTCCTAGCTTTTCATAAGTCTTAAGCAGTTTTTCATCAACTTCATCTAAACTTTTGGGGGCATTTTTTTGTTTTGGCGCCGAGTAATAAGATAATGCCTGATAATCTATCGGATCATAACTCAACTTAGCCCAAGCCGGTTCATGCATATTTTGCCAAAATTCAAAAGCTTGCAAGCGTTTTTGCAATAACCATTCCGGCTCTTCTTTTTTCTTTGATATAAGCCGAATTATCTCGCTGTTTAATCCCAAAGGGACAGTATCGGCTTCAATCTCGGTAACAAAGCCGTATTTATACTTATCGCCGCTTTCATCGGTTATTTCAATATTATTCTTTGCATCAGTCATGTAATGGAAATTAGTTTCTTTTTTTTATAAAATCAACTTATATTTATGCAAATTTAGAAAATATTAAGCCTTAATGGCATATTATAATGCCGGATTGGTTTATATGGAGTATTAATGCGTATCAGAGTTTTATTGCTTTTTATAATAGTTATGCTGCTCGGTGCCTGTTCCGGAGACATCGGAATTTTCGGTTATACACTTTGGGGCGGGCAAAGTTATTATCGTAATACTTCCAGTGTAGTGGTTAAGAAAGGGGACACACTGTATAGCATAGCCAATCGTTATGACGTCGCTTTACGTAGTCTTATTGAGATAAACAAATTGCAACCGCCTTATCTTTTGCGAGTCGGTCAAATTTTACGACTGCCTGCAGCCAAGTATCATATAGTTTCAAAAGGCGATACTCTCTACAATATCTCCAAACGTTACAATGTCGATATGCCGAAACTCAGCGCCGAAAACCATTTAAGTGCACCCTATATCCTTAAACTGGGGCAAAAACTGACTATTCCCGATAGCTTATATACTAAAACAAATTCCTCAACTTCGGTTCGCGCCGATTCTGCTAACAACAACGCCAATAAGAAAAGTTCATCTGCTAAGACTCAATATACCTACACGCAACCATCGCTTAATCGTAAACAGAAATTTGCTTGGCCGGTAAAAGGCAATGTAATTATGGGATTTGGTCCTATTGCCAAAGGACGTCATAATGACGGAATCAATATCAAGGCTGCTGCCGGAACTCCGGTTAAGGCAGCCGATTCCGGTACGGTTGCTTATGCAGGGAATGAATTAAAAGGGTTTGGTAATTTGATATTGATTAAACATGATGATGGTTGGGTAACTGCTTATGCACATAATCAGCTGCTTAAAGTTAAAAAAGGTCAGAAGGTTAAACGTGGCGAACAAATTGCTACAGTCGGTTCCACCGGAGGAGTAGGGACACCGCAACTTCATTTTGAAACCCGTGCCGGCAAAAAAGCCCTTAATCCGCGAAATTATTTACAATAAAACATCATTTTTAGCTTTATCTATGACAAAAAACTCCTTGACTTTTGTCTAAAGGGAGTATAATGATAACGATAAGTTAACCAATCATAGATGAGGAAAAAGAAAATGAACTTGGACTTTACGTTTTTGAAGGAAGATCAGATATGGGGCGATGATGCCCTGGATGTCATGAAACGTTATGGTGTGAGAGTTGCGCCAACGGATCTGACAGTCATATTGGGTGGTGATATGACCGGTGGTGGTGATCGTACTTCTGAAGATGATCTAACTTGTGCCTCTTGGTCCGCGTCTTCAAATAATTATAATAACGTGCGTTGCGTTAGCTGTGAGGGCGATAAGGACTGGTTTAGCACTAATTCACGTATCGTCCCGGCGCGCCCCGCTTTGCTGCAAAAGGAGGCAGCTAAAATCAGCCCGAGCATTGCTCGGGCTATCGCTGGAATCCGCGTAGCGGAATATGGGGAATACCCGCAAACGGTCGCCGATGAACGCACCAGCGAAAGATTAGAAAGATTACATTCATCAAGATCTCTCCGTCCGACCGGAAAAAATTACACATTTGATTCAGTTGGTTTAACCGATTATGATACGCCTTTTAAGGCCACATCTTACCCAGAATATGAAATGGATGGCAAAAGGTACATCCGCGTTCCCGGACGGCCTGCTGACAGCGATAGCAAGCTATCCACAGGGGAACAGGTAAAGGAAGGGAAACCCTATTGGGTTGAGGTCCAACCGATAGAATGGCTGATGGACAGAAGCGGCACAATGGTCGCCAAAAAATGCTTGTTCGCCGGTATTCAATTTGATACAAAAGACTCATATGATGGTGACTTTTCCAAAACGTCCATGAAGCGTTATTTGGACACTTATTTTGCCAAAGAAATGGAGCCTTTAGAACGCAGGGATATAAGAGAAAACACCTCGGAAAAGACAGATGATGCCGCAACGAAAAAATTAAAAAATTTAAAAATGAAAATGTTGCGCATTATTGCCGCTGAAAATGTATCGCCCAAGAAAGGTGTGATAAATCGCAAACGTTCAGATGCCGAGAAGCAAGTCATTAAAGCAGTATTGGATAGCATAATGAAAGGCATCGGAAAGTAATCCTATTTTTCTGAGGCAATTTGCGAAATTTCGTTTAGGGGATGACAATAAATATACGTTGTCGACATTGTTATTTATATCGTCATTATGGAAACGATCTTTCTTTTCTTTTGATGTAATGCTCGGACTTGCGAGCCTAAGCGAAAAAGTTTTTGTGTTTTGTATCAGCCGCGATTGACAAATTCCGCCGCATGTCTGAGTGGGCGCGTTAAGTCGCCCGCGAGTTCGGCGGAGGCTGTGAAAAAACACAAAAAACGCGAAGGCGAACAGTCCGATGGTTTTTGGTTACTTTTTGCCATCAAAAAGTAATATATAAACAATAATTAGCCGAGATTACCGCATCGTTGCACTTATTGCAATGATAATGGATATAATCACGCTTCGCCGGCAATGATATTTTTTATTCAGACAAGACAATGTTTTTTTACCCTCTTATATAAAAAATAACTTGTGAAATAATAAAAAATTTCCTATATATGCTTTAGAATTTATTTTACAATAAACCAAATTTTGTTTTTTATGGAGACATTAGATATGTTTATTAGTCAGGCATTTGCTCAAACAACTGCGGAGGCATCGTCTTCCGGCAGTCTTACCAGCATGATATTGCAGTTGGTTCTTATTTTTGCAATTTTTTATTTTTTGCTGATTCGTCCTCAGCAAAAACGTATTAAAGAACATGAAGCTAAAGTAAATGCATTGCGGCGAGGTGATGAAATAATAACCGGCGGTGGTGTAATAGCCAAAGTGGTTGATATTGATGATAATAACGATGAATTAAAAGTCGAAATTGCTCCTGCGGTTGTTGTCAGAATTGCCCGTTCCACCGTGCGTGAAGTTTTAACCGAAGAGGTTAAGGCAGCTAATAACAACAAAAAAAATCAGAATAAAAAATAGGATGTTAAAAAATGTATAAATTGTCTAGATCAAGAATAATCATAATTTTGGCTATATGCTTGGTTGGTGTGTTTTTTGCCGTTCCCAACATTATGCCTAATAAAGACAGCTTACCGAAATGGTGGCAGCCGATCAGTTTAGGTTTGGATTTGCAAGGCGGATCCAATTTGTTATTGGAAGTTAAGCTGGACGAGGTCTTAAAAGAACGTATGTCCTCTATTGAGGATTCGGCTCGTCAGATTTTGCGTGAAAATCGGATTCGTTATAAGAGTCTTACTTCCGGTGAAGATGGTGTAAAGGTTGTTATTGATAACGCCGCTTCGCGTGCCAAAGCAGCTAATCTGTTTCGTAAGATTGACGAGGGAATTATGGCAACCGATGAGGGAACAGACGGCTTATTGATTACTTATAGTGAAGTTGCTCTCAATCAATTAAAAGCTAAAGTAGTTGACCAATCTATTGAAATAGTTCGTCGTCGTATTGATGAATTGGGAACTAAAGAGCCGTTAATCCAATCTCAAGGCACCGGTAGAATTGTTGTTCAGCTCCCGGGTTTGCAAAATCCTGAGCAAGTTAAAGCCTTGTTAGGTAAAACTGCTAAAATGTCATTCCATTTGGTTGACAGCACTGCCAAGATGTCTGATGCTAAGCGTGGAATGGTCGGTGGAAAATATAAATTGGTTTATGGTGAAATGGGGGAGCCTTATTTTGTAACTCGTAAACCTGTCGTTGGCGGTGAAAATTTAGTTGATGCTCAAGCCACTTTCCAAAACGGTGAAGCAGTTGTGTCTTTCAGATTTAATTCTTTAGGCGGTAAAAAATTCGGCGAAGTTACCAAGAACAACATCAATGAAAGATTAGCGATTGTTTTGGATAATGAAGTTATTTCCGCTCCGACTATCCAAGGTCCGATTATGGGCGGCTCCGGAGTTATCACCGGTAACTTTACTATTCAATCGGCCAATGATTTGGCTTTGTTGTTGCGTTCCGGAGCTTTACCTGCTCCTTTGGAAGTTTTAGAAGAACGCACGGTTGGCGCCGGATTAGGAGCCGATTCGATTAAGGCCGGTGTTATAGCATCTGTTATCGGTTTAATTGCCGTAGTTGCTTTTATGGTTGCGGCCTATGGCTTGTTTGGTGTATTTACTACTGTTGCAGTATTTACCAACCTTGTTTTAATGATGGGTGCACTCAGCGTTTTAGGGGCGACTTTAACTCTTCCCGGAATTGCCGGTATGATATTGAGTATCGGTATGGCTGTTGATGCTAATGTTCTGATTTTTGAACGTATGCGTGAAGAAGTTAAAAATGGCCGTTCTACCCGTGATGCGGCAGATGCCGGATTTAATGAGGCATGGGCAACTATTGTCGATTCTAACCTTACCACTTTGGTAGCAGCTTTAGTTCTGTTTTATTTCGGAACCGGTCCGGTCAGAGGATTTGCGGTTACTTTGGCTATAGGTATTGCTACCTCAATGTTTACCTCCGTAACGGTTACTCGAGTTATAATTACTACTTGGCTTAACAAATTTAAGCCTGCCAGATTGCCTATATAAAAAGGAATACGAAAATGATGAATATGTTTAAATGGGTTACTTTAGATACCAACTTTAATTTTATGAAAGCCAAAAAGCTGACTTATATATTGTCATCGACAATGGTAGTGCTTTCATTGATTTGCATTGCAATCAAAGGATTTAATTTCGGTATTGATTTTTCCGGTGGTATCTTAATGGAAATAAAATCGGAAAATGTTATTAATGTTGACGAATTACGCAGCACTCTTAACAAACTTGATATTGACGACTTAAACTTGCAGTCCATGGGTAACGACGGCAAAGAGATTGTTATTCGTGCTCAAGCCAAAACCTTGGATGAAAAGGCTCAGATGGCTATTGTTAACCAAATCAAGTCAACTTTAGGCAGTGATTATGAATATCGCCGTGTGGAATTAGTCGGCCCTCAAGTCGGCGGTGAATTGAAAAAAGATGGTATAATCGCTTCGGTTATTGCTATTTTAGCAATTACTGCCTATGTATGGTTCCGTTTTGAGTGGCAATTTGCTCTCGGTGCAATTGTCGGTTTGACGCATGATGTAATCATCACCGCCGGCTTTTTGTCGTTATTTGGTTTGGATTTCAGCCTGACTACGGTTGCTGCGATTTTAACTTTAGCCGGTTATTCGGTCAACGATACTGTGGTAACTTACGATCGTATCCGTGAAAACTTGCGTAAATACAAAAAGATGAAACAAACTGATTTATTGAATAAGAGTATCAATGATATTTTATCACGCACATTTTTGACCGGATTAACAACTTTGTTTGCCGCATTGGCTTTGTTGATTTGGGGCGGCGACGCTCTTCGTTCCTTTGCCTTTACGATTTTCTTCGGAGTTGTAATCGGAACTTATTCTTCAATTTATGTTTGCACCACCTTATTGGAATTGTTTGATTTGCGCGCTCATCAAAATGAGGCTGAAATCAATCCTTTCGGTAATGCTTAACTTATAATAGGGGATAAAAATGACCAAAGTATCATGGAAACCGGGAACTATGCTTTTTCCTTTGCCGCCTGTAATGGTTACTTGCGGCACCATGAAAAAGGCTAATGTGCTGACTATTGCCTGGACGGGTATCGTTAATTCTGAACCTCCGTTGACTTATATTTCGATTCGTCCGACGCGCTATTCTCATGCCATTATTGCTAAAAACAAAGAATTTGTTATTAACTTGGTTAATCTTCCTTTAGCAAAAGCTTGTGATTATTGCGGAGTAAAGAGTGGAGCTCAAACTGACAAATTCAAGGATATGAATTTGGAAATTGAGCCTTGCACTCAAGTTAAAGCTCCGCAATTAAAAGATGCCCCGATCACGTTGGAGTGTAAAGTCCTCGACAGTGAGAAAATGGCCACTCATGAAATGTTTTTAGCCGAAATTGTTAATGTAAATATCAACGATAAATATATTGAAGAAGATGGCAGGTTGGCTGTTGAAAAAATGGGGTTGGTCGCTTTTGCCCACGGACGTTATTATACTTTAGGGCGCGATTTAGGGGCTTTTGGTTTTTCGGTAGATAAAACTAAAGAAAACAAAACCAAACCGCGTAAATCCAAATTTATGGCGATTCTTAAAATGGAAGAAAAATTAAAAGAAGGCACCTTGAAGATTAAGGAGAAGAAACCTTCTTTGCAAAAGGCCTTAGCCGAGAAAAAGGCACGTTCCGTCAAAGCAAAATCCGGTAAACGTAAACCGTTAAAGGGCAGGGGCTTTTTAAATATTAATCACAAAAAAGGTTTATCTGCAAAAAAGGCGGATTCGCATTCTTCCAAGAAGCCTTCTAAATAATAATACCAAAAAAATTGTGGATTAAATCTTGCTATTTTTATTAAGATAATATACATTCCAAATAAATTTGAGATGTTGTAATTTTAACTGTGAGGATTAGACATGAGCACAATTACCCGTTCCGATGTTGTAGATGCTATCTATAGCGAGATAGGTTTGTCGAGGAAAGATTCCGGCGACATATTGGATATGGTTGTTGATGAAATTGTTAAAGAGCTTAGTGCGGGTAACGAGGTTAAGTTATCTCGTTTCGGCACTTTTTCTCTGCGCGATAAAAATGCCCGTGTCGGTCGCAATCCTAAAACCGGTGTTTCCGCAACCATCTCGCCGCGTCGCGTTATTTCTTTTAAAGCCTCACAGACCTTGCGTAATCGCATCAATCGTCGCGGCAAATTTAAAGCAAGTTAGTTTATGACAGTCAACAAAAGCAAATCAGCCTTTCGCACTATTGCCGAGCTCGCCGAGGAACTCGGAGTTGCGACTCATGTCTTGCGCTTTTGGGAAACCAAGTTTGAACAAATCAAGCCGATGAAGCGCGCCGGCGGACGTCGTTATTATCGTCCTGATGATGTTGAACTCATCAAAGCTATCAAAAGCTATCTTTACGATAAACGCTACACTATTGAAGGCGTGCAAAAACTGTTTAAGGAGAAAGGGCTTAAAGCGATTCTCGGCGATGAAATACAAAAAGATTTTTTTGCCGAAGCTCCTCAAGAGGTTGAATTAAATCAAAGCTCTCGCGACATATTAAACAGCATTAAATCATCACTTGAAGATATTAAAAGCAATCTTCTCAAAAATTTATAAATCTGATGTCATATTGCAATTGGGGACATACATCACCGCTCAACCTCAAATATCACGATTGTGAATGGGGAGTGCCGGTGCATGATGATTATCGCCAGTTTGAATTTTTGATGTTGGAAGTTATGCAGTGCGGACTTAATTGGAATATGATGATTAACAAGCGCGAAATTTTCCGCCGTTGCTTTGATAATTTTGATTATGATAAAATCGCCGCTTATACTGCTCAAGATATTGATCGGATAATGAATACCGAGGGCATGATTAAAAGTCCGCGCAAAATTGCCGCAATTATCAACAATGCCAAATGTTTTCAAAAAATTATCTCCGAATACGGCAGTTTTTGCAACTATATTTGGGGCTATAGCCAAGGCAAAACCATTTTATATGACCGACACTCGAGCGGTTATATTCCGGCCAGTAACGGACTTTCCGATATCATCAGCCGCGATTTGAAAAAGCGTGGTTTTAAATTTTTAGGCACGATAGTGGTCTATTCTCACCTCCAAGCCTGCGGTATTATCAACGACCACGACAAAAATTGTCCCCGCTACGCTTATATCAACTCCCACTTTCCCGCCATCAGACAAAAACCCTGCCAAGAAAAAACCGTGCAGAAGTTTTAGAATTGAAGATTTAAATTATATCAAGTATTTTGTAAAAATGCTTTTGTCGATATATAACAATCAACGTTGAGTTTTTATAAGGTTAATAATATGAGTAAATCTATTGTTTTTTAACTGTTGATATTTTAGTATCTTGTCAGATTTGTTTTGAAAAGAGGGGAACTATGGCACTAAATTTAGTTAAAACAGTTGAAGAAATATTAAAGGGTAATCCTGAAAAATATTTCACAGCACGACAAATTGCAGAAAAAATATATGAAGCAAAGCCTGAAGAATGTCATGCTAAGATGAAAAGAAGCCGTGCATCTGTTACTCCTATAGATAATCAAGAGGCACTAATAAGTCAGTTAGTTGCAGAAATTGGCGCGCGTAGGTCTAAAGGACGTTTTTCTGAGTATATTAAAACCACAGCAGAACGTCCGAGAAAGTATTATTATTCTGAAAAGACAGAAGTTCAAGAAATAAAAGACGCAGAGAAAAGCTCAAAAACAAATGGACAACCAGAGCACGATTCTTATCCTCGTTTGTGTGAATATCTATACAATGAATTAAATATATATCCTAAAAGAATTGATGAGAGAAAATCTTCAAATTCAAAGGGAAGTAACGGTAATAAATGGTTGCACCCTGACATTGTAGGCTTAAAAAATCTTTCAGAGGGTTGGGATAATGATGTGATTTCCTGCGCAAATAAACACGCTTTTAATAAAACATCATTATGGTCATTTGAAGTGAAGATAAAAATTAATTTATCAAATGTGAGAGAGTATTTTTTTCAAACAGTTTCAAATTCAAGTTGGGCTAATTTTTCATATCTTGTCGCTCAGACTATTGATGAAAAAGCAATGACGGAACTACAGATATTGTGTGCAGGTCATAATATAGGACTAAACCA
>CAMOLN010000011.1 GCA_946618745.1 uncultured Alphaproteobacteria bacterium
TGATAATAGTGAAATGTTTATACCTAAACGACCAACGATTCAAACTACCGTTGTCGACAAACCGCAAAAGCCTTCGATGACACCTCCGGGAGACAGTCTTACCGAAAGGTTACAAAAAGATCCTCAAAATAAGAACGATAATCTCATTGAAGGTACTTGGATTGAAAAATTAGGCGAATTATCTCCCAGTAAATTATTAAACATTGAAGATGAAGACAAGAATACGACCACAAAAAAAGAATCTGAAGTTGACGACGAAAAAAATGCAACTACGGAAGAAGATGCAGATATTGATGATATGATGAAAGTTTCACGTCAAAATGCAAAGAATACCCGCTCAAATGCTGCTGTTTTTGACATTGCCGGAGTTATGTTGAGGATGAATGTGCAACAAACGGAAGAAGTATTATCCAATCGAGGATTTAAGAAAATCAATGCTCGATATCAGGTACCAAATTTTATCAAGTGGCGCAATGAGGAAATTTGTCGTAATTCCGGTGTGGTCGGATATGAAAGATTACAGGCTTGTATGTTAAAAAAAGCTAAGAAAGATGGTTTTGAATATATAGAGTATCTTAAGTTTGCAAAATTTGAAACTAAAGAAGAGATAGAAGTTTATTTTTCCAGCAATTTTACTGATAATAAGGTTTATAAGATTTATTACACCTCAAACATCGTTTCAATCAATGGTAATTCGCCTAAAGCTGTTTATTTGCGAAATCTTAAAATATATGATTTTTGGCGTAAAATAAGCAGGAAATACGGCAATCCGGATGATAAAAACCGGGTAGTCTGGGGATTGGGAGGTAATAAACCTTATTTGAAAGCAAAAACCGGAAAATTAAAATTGGAAGATCCGATGTTTATTGAAACAGATTATGATAAAATGGCTCAAGCAGATCAACGTTTTATCAGCAGTGATTTTTATAATTTTTAGGAATATGAAATATGAAAAATTTAATTTCGGAATTAATATGTACTCGTATAAGTCATGACATTATAGGTAATATAGGAGCCGTGGCTAATGCCTCGGAATTATTGGAAGAAGGTGATCTTGACTTTTTGGATGATATAAAGAGTATATTAAGAACAAGTTCTTTCAATCTTACTGCGCGTATGAAATTTTTCCGCTTGGCCTTCGGACTCGATAACAACAATCTTGATGATTTAAATATGGTAAAATCAACTTGTGAAAGCTATTTAGCCAGTTTGGGAAATTCAGATTACCCCATTAAATTAGAAGCTGAATGGGAAAACATCAAACAAAGAAAAACAGCCATGGTTGCAATTATGGTAATGGCTGACTTGTTCGTAAGAGGAGGAATTATTAAATTAAATGAAATTAACGGTAATTTACGGGTAGAAATAAACAGAGAACATAAAATATCATCAGATAAATGGCAAAATTTACAAAAAATGATGAGCGGTGATGTTGAGTATGTAACGGCAAATACTGCGCCTTTAGCTCTCTTGTTAGAGAAATGCGGCTTGCAAAATTTAAGTTTAACAAGTGATGCAGAAAAATATTATTTAACAGTTTCGGAGATTTAAGATGATTTGTATGATAGCTGACGACTCAAAAATTATGCGAATTCTGTTAGGAAAGATAGTCGGCAATTTGGGATATAAGGTAATTGAGGCTGAAAATGGCGATGAATTACTGAATAACTATGAAAATATTCAGCCCGATTTGGTTATTTGCGACTGGGAATTGCCTATGGTCGACGGAATTGATGTTCTTTATTCTATTCGTAACAACAAAAAAGTTAAACAACCGATATTTATGTTCTGTGCTTATGTGAAAGATACAGATGTTTTGCAAAAAGCATTGGAGGGCGGAGCAAATGATTTTATTATTCGACCGTTTGACGAAGATATTATTGCTTCAAAATTGAAGTTGGCATTATTAAAAAATAAAGGAATTATCTGATGTTAAAGAAAGATTTTGAGTTTTTGCTAAAGCTGATGAAAGAAAATGCAGGTTGGCATTTTGATGAAAAGAGTTATTTTATTATCGAAAAAAAAATTGCTAATTTTATCCGCGGTAAAAATTTCGGATCCGAGGAAGATTTGATTGATGAGCTTATGCTCGGAAATAATCGCAATCTTATAAATCAGGTAGTGGAAGCGGTTGCTTTTTCCGATACTATGTTTTTTCGAGATGCCGAAGTTTTTGCCGATTTTAAAAATAAAGTTCTTCCTAAATTAAAGGATAAATGTCGATCTCGTAAAGAAATTAACGTGTGGAGTATAGGTTGTTCTAGCGGTCAGGAAACATACAGCATCGCTATAATATTTGATAAATATAAAAAAATGTTTCAGAACTGGAAAATTAACATTTCCGGATCGGATATATCTATTGTAGCAATTAATAAATCGCAACGAGGGTTATATAACAATTTTGAAATTCAAACCGGATTAAATATTGAAGATATATTGGAATATTTCAATCATAACGGAGATCAGTGGACAGCAAAAGATTTTTTACGGCAGAAAGTTGATTTTCGTCATTATAATATTTTAGATGAAATTACCGGAACTAATAAGTTTGAAGTTATTTTCTGCCGTAATTTATTAAAATATTTTGATAAAGAACATCAAGATGAGATATTAAAAAAATTAAGTGAACGGCAACCTCAAGGCGGTTATTTGATATTGGGAAAAAATGAGAAAATACCGGCTTTGGATAAGTATTATTATCCGGCATCCGGTATAAATGATATTTATCTCGCTATCGGTAAGCAGCAAACGGAAACAGTTTTTAACGGCAATATATCAATTTCATCTCCGGCAAACAATGATGAAGAAGAGCAAATGCCCAGTTTTACCAGGCCTAAAGAATTCATTTGATTTTATAAAATATCTTATTACGTTGACAATTGTTTTTGAATAACCCTGCTAATTATTCCGGAATATTCATAGAGCATCCGTTAAGCGATGTAATATCAGGGATTGCGGTAATGTTAGTTCCATCTTCACTCCAAGACATAGATCCTATATCTTCAATGGCAACAATACGTGCCGTGGTACCTGATGAAGATACCCAATAGATAATCCCGACAGGAGTTTTATCCGAGTGAGAATTGTTATAACTATCATAGGTTATAATTCCGTTATCACTATAGACGACATCGCCGACTTGCGGAGAGGATGCATTAGAAAGAGATGGTGAGGTAAAGCAATTTTCACAAAACTGAACAGCTCGAACATTAGCGGTATTATTCTTAAACTTGGTGGAACTGCCACCGGCTCCATTTATATGTACTACCCGAGCACTGTTACTATCAACTTCAGATGAAGACCAATAATAATCGTTGGTTAAATCTGAACGTGATAGAGCGGATAAAGCGGCATTGATTGTGGATTTAACAACAGGTAGTCGGCGTAGCTCGCCAATAGCCGGAAGATACCAGTTGCCTGCCCCGAAATGACTGTCGGAACTACTAATATTACCAGGATAATATTGATTTGCAGCAACGGCAGCATAAGTTGTTTCTGAAGTTCCTAATTGTGCAACAATTGCTTGGGTATAAGCATAGCCATCATAAATCTGACAACTTAATACGGGATCACAAGCTGTATAATATCTGGTTCCGTTCAGCTCGCAATAGTCTTGCGGATCGGTAGGAGTTTGTCCGGTACAAGTTTCGGTATAATCAGAGGCACATTGACAAGTATTATAATACATGGGTGCCCCGGAAGCTGTTTGACAATAATCAGCTGTATCAGCCGGAACCAAATGATCTGAAGCACTACATGTCAAAGAATATCCGCTGTTGCACAAACAATTTCTATAATAATTCTCAGTTCCGGATGGACCGGTAATTGAACATACATCATTGCTATCACCATGGATGTGATTATTGGAAGTGGCCTGACAGGTCTTGTTATAATCGCTGTTGCAAACGCAATGTTCATAAACGGTCGTTTCGTTTATAGTGCAACTTTCGGAAGTTGTATCAACTCCTTGTCCATTACCGGTACAAGTTGTCCAACCTGACGGGCATTCACAGGATTGATAATAACTAATTCCACCGGAAACACAAGCTGCCCCAACACCGATTTGATTATTATTACAGGTGGTCCAACCATTGGAAATATCGCAAGTAGAACAAGCGGTATAATATCTGGTTCCGTTAAGTTCGCAATAATCTTGCGGATCTGCCGGAATCTGTCCATCAGAGTTACATGTTTCGGTATAGCCAGGAGCGCATTGGCAGGCGGTATAATATAAAGTTGATCCTGAAGCAGTTTGGCAATAATTATTGCTATCTGTCGGAACTAAATGATCCGAATTACTGCAAGTATATTCATATCCGCTGTCACATTGACAATTTCGATAATAATTTTCTGTGCCGGAAGCCCCGATAATTGAGCAAACATCACTGCTGTCGCCATGAATATGATTGTTTAACGTTGCTTGGCATGTCTTATTATGACTACTGTCACAAACACAATTTTCATAAAACGTAATACCGCTGATAGTACACATTCCTAAACTTGTGTTGCCAATCTGTCCGTTGCCATTACATCTTTCATAACTACTGTTACAATTACAGCTTTCATAGACAGTCACACCACTGGCAGTTTGGCAAGTTTGAGCCGAAGGATCTATCTCGTGATCCTCATCACAAATATTCCATCCTTCCGGACAAGTGCAAGACTGGTAATAACTGGTTCCACCAGAAACACAAGCTGTTCCCACACCGATTTGATTTCCCGTGCAAGCAGTCCAATCACTGGGAACTTCACATGAACAGGAGGTATAATATCTGGTTCCGTTAAGTTCGCAATAATCTTGCGGATCTGCCGGAGTTTCACCCTCACAAGTTTCTGTATACCCCGAAGCACATTGACAAGCATTGTAATAAACAGTTGCGCCAGAATTAGTTTGGCAATAATCATTGGCGTCCACAGGGGCTAAATGATCAGAATTACTGCAAGTGAAAGTATAACCATTGTCGCATAAACAATTTTTATAATAATTTTCAGTTGCACCGGACGAATTGCTTATCGTACATACATCACTGCTGTCGCCATGAATATGATTATTGGATGTGGCTAAACACGACCGATTATAATCGCTTTTACAAATACAGTTTTCGTAAACCGTAGCCCCACCGTTTAAGGTGCACATTCCGGAAGTTGTATCACCGATTTGTCCATTACCGGTACATTCAATATAGTTACTGTTACAACGACAGCTTTCATATACAGTTACACCATCATCAGTTTGACAAGATTGAGTTGAAGGATCAATTTCATGATTATCATCACATGTTGCCCACCCTGAAGGACAAGCACAGGATTGATAATAATCGACAACTCCGGAATTACAAGCATCTCCTACTCCGCTTTGATTGGCTCCCAAACAAGTATGCCAACCGCTATTGATATCGCATTGACATCTCTTCCATAAAACATAATCACCTTTATCATCTTGACAGCCATAGCCACTCATACCGGTTTGCCCGACACCGTTACAAGTTTGAGTATACTCGGAGGTACAAACTATGGTATCGGAACATTGATACATTTTGCCGCCACATCCGTCATCTTTCCAAATACCGGTAGGATGAGCACCCGGAGAACAATTAAAATAATTATTTGACCAATGATCCGGAATTTCATCTATATCACATTGACAAGATTCATAGTAATAACGCCCGTCAATCTGACAATAAGCACTGCCGGTTGAGGGAGAAACCCGATCATTATCATCACAAGTATATTTGAAACGTTCATTACATTTACAATAAGGATACAAATCAACCGAGTTTACCATAATGCGGTTATTAACCGCGTCGTAAGGAACTTTATTTTTCCATTTATTAATCAGAGTATTTGAAGAATTTACATTCGATAAATCCTGAGTACAAGCCTTGCCGGTTACAGTAGCATTACCGGAGCAAGTATAAACCGTATAGTTGTATAAACTCATGCAATTACATTCAGCCCAGCGTTTTTGTCCTTTATAAACTATATAATCTCCGGTAAGATCATGACGAACCGAACAAACTACAGCACCATTATCTTTGGTGGTTGCATAGATATATTCCGATAAATTATAATAACAGTTATATTGCATTTCTGAATTACTATCTGTCGAAATACAAGATTGAACCGAGGCGGCACGACCATATTGATTATAACATTGCTCAGGAGAAGACACCTGATAAATTTTAAAACTATCCGAAGCATTTATCATACTGTAACCGGAGCCGTTCGAAACCATAACCGACATACCACAGATTCCACTATTTGTTCCGCTTTGACAATATTTGGTCGGAGATGATGTTGCGGCCTCTTCACGCATGGTGGAAGAACTGTCACGTCCGTGAACACACCAATCAGTCGGGGTATCAACAATCCCGCAAATAAAAGCATATTCATTACCGCATGTTATCTGCCATTTCATAGTTCCGTCGGATACACATCTGCTTATTTGAGCAGACGGACCATAAGTGTTGTGCAGTTCGTTAACTGTGGTACCTGAAAAAGCTACCAATGCCAAATATTGCCCTTCTGAACGGCATAAATTGTCAAGATTATTGGGATCTAAAGTCCAGGAGGTATATTTAGTTCCGCTCAAATCACTGCTGGTATCATCATAGTTACACCCTGCGCCAACCCCGATATAATGGTCTGTATCGCAATTTTCGGTAATATTATTGGCAGCACACCATTCGTTTAATGTAACCAATCCGCTTTGGCAAACGCAATGTTTACAATAATTTACACCGCCACAAGAATAACTTTCTTCTTCAATGTCGGAACAAACACCATTATTACTTTGACATTCGGTTTCCGAATAAACACCGTCAGTTGCATTGAAACTATGTTTTAATCCGCAACGAATAAAGGTTGATTTAGCATTATCGGTATTATAACAAATATCAAGTGAAGCTGATAAGGGAGCCGCAGCAACTGCTTCAGAATAAGAATTGTATAACGGGGAAATATAATAACCGGCTGCTTCTTCTGCCGCGGTAAAAGAACTGCAAGTTTGTAAATAATACCAACCTTGGCAAAGCGGAGTTATATCGGAACTACCGGATATACCGCATTCAATCAAACACTCACTGATATGATAGTCGGCATTGTCCGGAGCTATGTCGGCATAAGGGCGATAAAGATAATAACGAGATGTGGCGTTGGACGGCAAATCATCAAAACCATCCATAGAATAAGAATTACGTGATGAAGATGTTTCTCTTTGATTGCGTAAGGAATTGCAATTTTGCAATCCGTGAGAGTTGAGTTGATAATCAAGAGAATTATGATAATCTGTTTGATTATTTCCACCGGGAGTATAAACGCATAACTTGACGAAATATTCGTTGTTATAATAATTATTTCCCGGTTTAATACAATTAATATTATTTGATTCCCCAAGTAACGTCAAGTTTGTTGATGAAGAAGAACAAGTCAAATTGCGAGATGATGAATAATAACTTTGTGATATAGGATTGAGAGTAAATTCTGAAACTGCATCAGCTAACTTAACCGGACAAAAATAATCTACATCCGAAAAGTAATAATAATTACTCTGATTAGGAATTAAAGTTAACGAACTGTCGGCGCTCACTCCCAAACCACGAGCATAGCCACTGTAATTTATTGTGCTGTGATAATGTAATTGCGAATCACATAAGGCGATATTCGTATTGTCGGCAGCACAATTGCAATAAACCGTATCCTCCGATGAACTACTGAAATTATGATATTGACAAGATGAATAATTTTCGCAATCAGAAAAATAACAGGACGGATAAGATTCTCCTTCATAAAGCAAACCACCGCCATTTTCCGAATCTGCCGACGGACTATCAAGAGAAGGCTCATCAGTATTAGATGCTCCTAATGTTCGCATACCGCCTTTGGCTGCAAACGGCGTATCATTAATCGAAACCACGCCGGCATAAGTAAACAGCGGGCAACATAAAATAAAAAACAAAAACAACCAAAATTTTTTATTCATTATCAGAAATTCCTGCAACTCGAAAGTTTATCGAGCATAATAATATAGTTTTTGTAAAAATTTGCAATAAATATTTATATTTTGTTAATCATTTAACGAGTATTATTTTAGGTCAAAAAAAATTCCGACCAGGCCTGAAACGCCTAATCGGGATTTTTTTACATATGGTAATCTTCATATGTTTCTTCAAAGAACTTCCGCCAATTGTCTTCACCGAAATGTCGGTCTAAGATATCTTCCTCAATTCCGGTAAATACTTTAAACAAGTCAGGATCAAGCTGCATATTAATCAGCTTTTTCTTGAGGTTATCAACCCAATTTAGATGCCTCTCGTCCCCCTCCCATTGTTTTTCGAAATCACATTCTGCAAAAGTTTGCACCTCGTAGAACTCCCTTGATGGGATGTAGGCGCGTCCCTTACCCGGATGCTTGCCTTTGAGAGGCCTAACGCGGTCATCTTTGGTGGCTTGGGTCAGGTCACCATGAAGATAGCCGACTTTGACGCGGCCGTCACCATAGTCCATGATAACGTAGCCATGATACCACTCTCGTTCTTTGAGAGGATTGGCAGTTAGCTTAGGAAGGTCAGCTTTGACAAACCTAACGGCCTGCTCTTGAGTGACCTTGTAAACCTTGAAACCGCCAAAAAACCATACATAACGCATGGGACGACGGCAACCTTCAATAGAAATTTTCATAAGGCATAAAATAATTTGTTAAACATAATTGAATTATGCTTAATATATATAATTTATTTTATTTGTCCAGTTAAATTTTCTTCACCATCTTGGCAAAGGTTACCCCGCCTTCTTCGAAAATGTCGCCTTGTTGTTTGAAGCCAAGTTTTTCGTAAAAACCTATTACATTAAGCATGGCATGCATAATCACAACGGAATAGCCGGCTTCATGAGCACGATGAAGAGCATATTCAATCATTTTGCGACCGACCCCCTCGCCTTGATATTTGCCGTCAACCGCAACTTGCATCAGGCGAATAGTCTTATCATCCAAAGGGACCATCATTAAACCGCCCACCAATTTATCATCAAGATTTTCAATACAGCCGATATGCAAATACCCGGCTTCTTGCGAGCGGTGAGAATCGAGAAATTTTAAGCCGAGAGGTTCCAATAAAACTTTATAACGCAGTTCGACCAATTCGTCATAGCGGTGCGAGCCGAACTCTATATCAATCATTTTTTTCATCTGTTACCTCCTCTGCTTAATAATTATGGTATGATTTTTTATTATGCGCCTTTTTAAACGGTTAGTCAAACTAAAAATGCTTGCGAAAATTTTATTTTGGTTTATGTTGGAGTAACTGTTTGATTTGGAGTTAGGAAAAATTGAGTAATCATGATATAAATTTAATTCGCAATTTTGCGATTATTGCCCATATTGATCATGGAAAATCAACCATAGCCGATCGCTTGATTGAACGCTGCGGCGGGTTGGATAAACGCGAGATGACCGAGCAAGTTTTGGATAATATGGATATTGAGCGCGAGAGAGGTATTACCATCAAAGCACAAACCGTGCGGCTTAATTATAATGCCAAAGATGGTAAAACATATCAGCTCAATTTGATTGATACTCCGGGACATGTGGATTTTTCTTATGAAGTATCGCGTTCGTTGTCATCATGTGAAGGCTCAATTTTGGTAGTTGATGCAACGCAAGGCGTTGAAGCACAAACTTTAGCCAATGTTTATTTGGCAATTGACAACAATCACGAGATTATACCGGCCTTAAACAAAGTGGACCTGCCGTCTGCTGATGTTGAAAAAGTTAAACAACAGATTGAAGATGTTATCGGACTTGATACTTCCGAGGCAGTTGAAACTTCCGGCAAAACCGGATTGGGTATTGATAATTTGTTGGAAGAAATCGTAACTAGACTCCCTGCCCCAAAAGGAGATGAAAACAGCCCTCTGAAAGCATTGTTGATTGACAGTTGGTATGACAGTTATCTCGGTGTAGTTATTTTAGTACGTATTTATGATGGGGTGTTACGCAAAAAAACACCTATTCGCATGATGTCCAACGGGGCGGCTTATTTAGTGGACAGAGTGGGAGTATTCTCACCTAAGATGACCGATGTGGAGGCACTTTACCCCGGCGAAGTAGGTTTTATTACCGCCAGTATCAAAAGTGTGGGCGATTGCAGTGTCGGTGATACCATCACTAATGATAAATCGCCTTGTAATGAACCGTTAAAAGGCTTTAAGCCTTCGGTGCCGGTGGTTTTCTGCTCGATTTTTCCGGTAGATTCCAGTCAATACGGCGCCCTAAAAGATGCTTTGGCCAAACTTAAACTCAATGATGCCAGTGTTGATTATCAAAACGAAAATTCGGCGGCTTTGGGATTGGGATTCCGCTGCGGATTTTTAGGATTGCTCCATATGGAGATTATCCAAGAGCGTTTGGGGAGAGAATTTGACCTTGATTTGATTACCACAGCACCGTCGGTGGCTTATAAAATTCACATGACCAACGGCGAGGTTATTACTCTGCATAATCCGGCGGATATGCCTGATCCGACTAAAATTGCTTCGATTGAAGAGCCGATGGTTAAAGCCACGATTATGACACCGGACGAATATTTGGGTTCGGTAATCAAACTTTGCACCGAGCGCAGAGGGGAGCAAGTTGAACTGACTTATGTCGGATCGCGGGCAATGGTGGTTTATAAAATTCCGCTTAATGAAATCGTGTTTGATTTTTATGACCGCTTAAAATCAATAACTTCCGGTTATGCAAGTTTTGATTATGAATTGACCAGCTATCAAACTTCCGATTTGGTAAAAGTGCAGATTTTAATTAATGAGGAGCCGGTTGATGCTTTGGCTTTTCTCTGCCATAAGAGTGAGGCAGAAGCACGCGGACGGCAAATCTGCGAAAGATTGAAAGACCTTATCCCGAGGCATTTGTTCAAAATTCCCTTGCAAGCCTGTATCGGCGGAAGGGTGGTGGCACGCGAAACCATATCGGCCTTGCGTAAAGATGTTACCGCAAAATGCTATGGCGGCGACGTTACCCGTAAACGTAAACTCTTGGATAAACAAAAGAAAGGTAAACAACGGATGCGTCAATTCGGCAAAGTAGAAGTCCCGCAATCGGCATTTATTGAAGCCTTAAGAATCGGAGATGAGTAAAAAAACGCCGATTTAATTATCGGCGTTTTTAATATTTAAATCGATAATTGGTGATTATCAAGTGTTTGTGATTGACAGAAAAATCAGACTGTGTTTGTATAACATCGCTTTTAAATTATTAATTCACTAAAATTTATTATTATGACAGTTCAAGTTTCTCAAAGCATTTCGCAGCTGGAACGGCGGATTTACAATTTTTTTGCAGAAGAAGTTGGATCCCAAAAAATGTTGGGATGGGTTCTTCTTTTGCATTATAATGTTCCGAAACCCAACGTGGTTATTAAAAGTCGATTTGACAACAACATGGTTTATAAGCGCTACGAAAACAACGAAGGAACAGTTTTGGCTTCATCCGGGCAGTTGGCCATAGATGTTGCCGAAATCAAAAATGCAAAGGATGACTGCATGTTTGTGTGCAATGCAGTCAAATGTCCTTCCAAGGTTTCCAGCTTATTGGA